>DASZUO010000071.1:0-5953 GCA_035547575.1 Amycolatopsis sp.
GACAGAGCCCCGCGGGGTGGTGGGCTTTGAGGTGATCCTCGGTGCCTACACGTCGCTGCTCTCGATGGCGGCGACGGGCTCAGTATTGCTGGTCCCGTAGAGCTTGGCCATGGAGCCCTCGGACAGGTAGCGCCGGTCGCCGGCGATCCATTCGTCGTGCATGTCGATGAGCACCGCGCCAACCAGCCTGATCACGGCGGCGGCGTTGGGGAAGATCCCGACGACGCGGGCGCGGCGCTTGATCTCCTTGTTGACCCGCTCGAGTGGGTTGGTGGACCAGATCTTGCGCCAGTGCTCGCGGGGGAACGCGGTGAAGGCCAGCACCTCGGCCTTGGCCTCGTCCATCAGCGGGCCGAGTTTGGGGAACCGGGCGGCGAGCTCGTCACGGGTCTTGTCCCAGGCCGCGTGAACGTCCTCGGCGGTGGGTTGGGCGAAGATCATCCGGAACGCCGCTGCGACGTAGTCGGCCTGGCCCTTGGGGACGTGGGCGAGCAGGTTGCGGGCGAAGTGGACCCGGCACCGCTGGTGCGCGGCGCCCTGGAACGCCCGCTTGAGCGCCTTGACGAGGCCGGAGTGCTGGTCGCTGATGACCAGCTTCACGCCAGCCAGGCCGCGTTGCTTGAGGCTGAGCAGGAAGCTGCGCCAGAAGACCTCGTCCTCGCTGTCACCGACGTCCAGGCCGAGGATCTCCCGCTCACCGGTCGCGGTGACGCCGGTGGCGACGACGACGGCCATGGACACGACCTGCCCGCCCTTGCCGGGGGCGTTGCGGACGTGGAGGTAGGTCGCGTCGAGGTAGACGTAGGGGAACTCGACGTGGTCGAGGGTGCGGGTGCGGAACGCGCCGACGGTCTCGTCGAGCCCAGCGCAGATCCGGGAGACCTCGGACTTGGAGACACCGGTGCCGCCCATCGCTTCGACCAGGTCGTCGACGCTGCGGGTGGAGATGCCGTGGACGTAGGCCTCCATCACCACCGCGTACAGCGCCTGGTCGATGCGGCGGCGGGGCTCGAGGATGATCGGGAAGAACGATCCCTTGCGCAGCTTCGGGATCCGCAGCTCGACGTCGCCGGCGGTGGTGGTCAGCATCCGCGGCCGGTGGCCGTTGCGTTCGGTGACGCGGTCCTCGGTGCGCTCATAGGGTGCGGCGCCGATGCGTTCGGTCGCCTCGAGCTCTATCAGCTCTTGGAGCGCGACCCGGACCGAATCACGGATCAGATCGACACCGTCGCCGGTGCGGAACGCCTCGAGCAACTCGGACAGGGCAGACTGGGGCAAGGCCATCGGATGGGACTCCTCTTCAGTGCGTGCTTGGCCGTACACACCGAAGATCCCGCCGATGGCCGCCTACGTCAGACAGCCTCGCCGTGGTCCCTCAAACCCCACCACTCCCGGGGACTCTTACCAAGCCCTCCCAGGCGAGATCGAAGATGTGCTTCGGGGTCGTGGACTTGTTGCGCTTGTCGACCGTGATCGCGAAGGCCCGGGCGGGCAGGTGATCCACCATCCGTAAGTGCGCCCGGTAGATCAGGTGCCTCTGCGCGGGGGCGAGGTGAAGGCCGCGCAGAGGGCCGGAGTTCCGCAACAGGTAGTTCGCCTTGATCTCGGCCCGCATGGGCACACCGAATGAGTCTCGAACCCGGCGCCTGAAGTCCAAGAAGTTGTCGAATGCGTCCGGCCAGTGATCCGCGTCGATCAACACGCAGCCCAGCGTGTAAGTCAGCGACGACCCTTGCGACACACCCGTGTCGCCAGATTCATCGACGTACGCCATCAGCACCTGACTAGGTTTCCACGCGGACGCGACAGCCAGCGGCGGGCGCGCCGACACCCCAGGTCAGTACCGCGCCGTGCCGAGCTGTCCGAGAGAATCCAGAAGAGCACGAGCGATGTCACGCGAGCCAGCGCCTTGCAACAGCCGGTTAAATTTTCCGACTGTCGATCTGGTTAATGTTCGTTGATTCTCGACAACACCGGCCGACGTCAGTGCGCCATGTCCACGAAGCGGCTGTAGTGGCCCTGGAAGGCGACGACGAGGTCGCGGGTGGGGCCGTTGCGGTGCTTGGCGACGATGATGTCGGCCTCGCCGGGGCGGGTCGACTCCTTCTCGTAGACGTCCTCGCGATGCAGCAGGATGACCATGTCGGCGTCCTGCTCGAGGGAGCCGGACTCACGCAGGTCGGAGACCATCGGGCGCTTGTCGGAGCGCTGCTCGGAGCCACGGTTGAGCTGGGAGAGCGCGATGATCGGCACCTCGAGCTCCTTGGCCAGCAGCTTGATCTGGCGGGAGAATTCCGAGACCTCGAGCTGGCGCGACTCGACCTTCTTGCCCGAGGACATCAGCTGCAGGTAGTCGAGCACGATCAGCTTCAGGTCGTGGCGCTGCTTGAGCCGGCGAGCCTTGGAGCGGATCTCCATCATCGTCATGTTCGGGCTGTCGTCGATGAACATCGGTGCCGCCGAGACCGCCGGCATGTGCCGGGCCAGCTTGTTCCAGTCGTCGTCGCTCATGTTGCCGTTGCGGATGTGGTTGAGCGGCACCTTGGCCTCGGCGCTGAGCAGACGCATGGTGATCTCGGAACGGCTCATCTCCAGGCTGAAGAAGACGCTCGCCATGTTGTTGTGGATCGACGCGGCGCGGCAGAAGTCGAGGGCGAGCGTCGACTTGCCCATCGCGGGACGCGCGGCCACGATGATCATCTGGCCGGCGTGGAAGCCGTTGGTCAGCTCGTCGAGGTCGGCGAAGCCGGTGGGCACGCCGTACAGGCCGGCGTCGCGGTTGGAGATCGCCTCGATCTCGTCGAGGACGCCGTCCATGATGTCGGCCAGCGGCGCGTAGTCCTCGCTCGACCGCTTCTCGGTCAGCCGGAAGACCTCGGCCTGTGCCTGGTCGACGATGTCGTCGACCTGGCCCTCCCCCGCATAGCCGATCTGGACGATCTTGGTGCCGGCGTCGACCAGCCGGCGCAGGATCGCCTTCTCCCGCACGATCTCCGCGTAGTAACCCGCGTTGGCGGCGATCGGGACGTTGGCGGCGAGCGTGTGCAGGTAGGGAGCTCCCCCGATCCGCTCCAACTCGCCGCGGCGCTGCAGCTCACCGGCGACGGTGATCATGTCGGCCGGCTCGCCGCGGCCGTAGAGGTCGATGATCGCGTCGAAGATCGTCTCGTGGCTGGGCCGGTAGAAGTCGGCGCCGCGGACCGTCTCGGAGACGTCGGCGATGGCGTCCTTGGAGATGAGCATCGCGCCGAGGACCGACTGCTCGGCCGCCATGTCCTGCGGCGGCGTGCGGTCGTTCGCGGAGCGAGGACGCTCGCCCGGCTCGTAGGCCACCGGCCCGTCGCCCCAGTCGTACGGCGGAGGCTCCGGCAGACTGCGCGCGTCCGACTCGGTGACGCTCATGATCCTCCCTCCACTGTTGCTACGACCGTAGCGACCGGCACTGACGGTTTTCGGGCAGCACCCGCGCCGGGCGATCCGAACCGCTGCCCACGCGCCCGCGAGGGGCACGATCTGCGTGACCCTACGTGTCGATCCCGGGCGGACGACAGCGCGTTATCCACAGGCCCTGGGGATAACGGGACAATGTCCGTGGAGGACGCCCGTTTCGGTGTGCACAGCTTGGGGATCAGTCTGTGCACAGCATCGCTGCCGAGGCCATAAAATGGCCTCTGACCTGGGCAGACGCATTCCCAAGGATGTGCACCGCAAATTTCTCGCCGGGTGACCCAGTTCACTTGGTAGTCGGTTGCCCGTTGCCGGGTGGTTTGTCGACAAAGAGCCGGTCTGGACCTCTGTCCACACGTTATCCACCGCACTCCCGATAGCGTTCGCCCCGTGCATGACCAGGACCGGGAGATCTGGCGACTCGCCGTACCCGCCTTCTTGGCCCTGGTCGCCGAACCGCTCTTCCTGCTCGCCGACTCCGCGATCGTCGGTCACCTCGGCACCCACCAGCTCGCCGGCCTAGGCGTGGCCGGAGTAGTGCTGCAGACCATCACCGGGATTTGTGTCTTCCTCGCCTACGGCACCACCGCGGCGGTGGCCCGCAGGATCGGCGCCGGCGACAGCCGCGGTGCCCTGCGACAGGGCATCGACGGACTCTGGCTGGCGACGGTGATCGGCGTTCTGGCCACGGTGCCGTGCATCCTGCTCGCGCACCCGCTCAGCCGCGCCGCCGGGGCGGACACCGCCGTCGCCGGCCAGGCCACCACCTACCTGCGCATCGCCGCCCTCGGCATCACCCCGCTGCTGCTCATGCTCGCCGCCACCGGGGTGCTGCGCGGGCTGCAGGACACTCGCACGCCGATGGTGGTGGCGATCGGCGGCAACCTGCTCAACATCGTGGCCAACGTGCTCCTCGTGTACGGCGCCCACCTCGGCATCGCCGGCTCCGCTCTCGGCTCCGTCTGCGCTCAGGCGCTAGCCGCGACCGCACTGGTGACTGTCGTCGTGCGGGGCGCGGACGGGGTCTCGCTGCGACCCGACCTGCCCGGCATCCGCCAGGCCGCCAGGGCCGGCGCGGCGCTGGTGGTCCGCACCGTCACGCTCCGCGCCGCACTGCTCGTGACCACGTTCGCCGTCACCCGACTGCCCGGCCAGTCGGTGTCGTTGGCGGCGCACCAGATCGCGTTCACGCTATGGACGTTCCTGGCGTTCGTGCTCGATGCGATCGCGATCGCCGCTCAGGCCATCACCGGCCGCGCACTCGGCGCAGGCGACGGCGCCGCGGTCCGGGCCGCCACCGCCCGGATGGTGCGCTGGGGTGTGGTCGTCGGCGTGGCGACCGCCGTACTCCTCGCTGCCGGCAGCCCCTTCCTCGGCGCACTCTTCACCGCCGACCACGACGTACGCCACCGCCTCATCGCGGTGCTGCTGGTCGCGGCCGCAGCCGAGCCGGTGTGCGGAGTGGTGTTCGTGCTCGACGGGGTGCTGATCGGGGCCGGCGATGGCCGTTACCTGGCGATCGGCGGGCTGGTGGTGCTGGCCGTCTACGTCCCGCTACTGGCGCTCGCGGTCGGCCTAGGCGGTGGCCTGGTGTGGATCTGGGCGGTCTTCTCGGTCGCGTTCATGGGCGCGCGCTTCGTGGTACTGGTCCTGCGCGCACGGGGAGACCACTGGCTGGTGACCGGCGCCTCGGCCTAGCGTGCAGGCATGAAGAATCCGCAGGAGGAGACGCTGCACCGCTATCTGCGCCTGGCCCGTGGGGCGGTGTTGTGGAAGACCGAGGGGCTTTCCGAGCGCGATCTGCGGCTGCCGCGCACGGCCACCGGCACCAGCCTGATCGGCATCGTGAAGCACTGCCTCAACGTCGAGGCCGGCTACTTCGGCCCCACCTTCGGCCGCACGCCTCCGATGGCTGCGGAACTGATCCCCTTCGCCGCCTACGACACCGACCCGCAGATCGACTGGTACGCGACCGAGGACGAGTCAGCCAGCGGGCTGATCGACCTCTACCGTCGGGTGGGCGAGTATGTCGACGCCACCATCGACGAGCTTCCCCTCGATACTCTCGGCCGGGTGCCATGGTGGCCCGCCGAGCACGGTGAGGTGACCCTGCACCGGATCATCGTGCACGTGCTCGAGGAGGTATCCCGCCATGCCGGGCACGCGGACATCCTGCGCGAACAGATCGACGGCGCGGCGGGTCTGAGCGCTGCCAACAGCAACCTGCCGGACGGAACCGACTGGCCAGCCTACGTCGGCCGGCTGACCGCGATCGCCAACCGCTTCTGAGGGAACGGCACCCCGTCGGCGCCGCGGGCCCCGGACGCCAGTGAAGGCGCTGTCGTGACGGTGTAGGCATAGGGGCACAGGTGTGCCCCTATGCCTACACGCCGCCATCCGGACAAGACGGGACGCCGCCCATGGAAACGCCACATCGGGCCCCAGGCCTGGGACATGCCGACCACCCAGCCCGCCGCCTCCGGGCCGCCTCGTCACATCTGGTGCC
>DASZUO010000072.1:0-13389 GCA_035547575.1 Amycolatopsis sp.
TGGCAGGCCGGCTGTTCCTGGCTGTGGGGCGGCTGTCGAGGTCGCTGCGCCAGGCCGGCGGGCCAGGGCCGGGGCACGGGTCGATCTCCGCGCTGGCCACGTTGGTCGCGGAGGGGCCCCTGCGCGACCAAAGTGGCCAGCGCGGAGATCGACCCGTGCCCCGGCCCTGGCCCGCCGGCCTGGCGCAGCGACCTCGACAGCCGCCCCACAGCCAGGAACAGCCGGCCTGCCACATCCTCCGTTGGCGACGCGTCCACCTGGAGCTCCTTCTCGCCCGCCCGTTCCCCGGATACTGTGCCGTTCGTCACCGATCCGACCACAGTCAGGGGGTGTCCGGCTCGCGTAGCAACGGCTACGTACTGCTCGGGGTACGCCTGCTTTTGGTCGCTCAGCAACAAGGGTGCGGACCACCTTACGTGCTCCGCCCGTACCGATGTCGTGAACTCCCGGGTCCGGCGTTTCGTCGAGCTCCAGTTTCACCGGGGCGGGCTGGACGCCTGCGCCCAGAAGCGCTGCGGCACCCGGCCCGCACCACGCGCCAGCCGCCCCGCCAGCACCGCGGACCGCATCGCGTAGGCCATGCGCTCCGGGTCCTGCGCCCGCGTCACCGCCGTCGACAGCAGCACCGCGTCGCACCCGAGTTCCATCGCGAGCGCGGCGTCGGAGGCCGTGCCGATGCCGGCATCCAGCACGATCGGCACGCCCGCGCGCGCCACGATCAGCTCGATGTTGTGCGGGTTGCGGATGCCGAGGCCGGTGCCGATGGGCGCGCCGAGCGGCATCACCGCCGCGCAGCCCGCCTCCTCCAGCCGCAACGCCAGCACCGGGTCGTCGTTGGTGTAGGCCAGCACGGTGAACCCGTCACCCGCGAGCTGCTCGGCGGCGTCCAGGGTCTCCACCGGGTCCGGCAGCAGCGTGCGGTCGTCCGCGTGCACCTCGAGCTTGATCAGGTCGGTATCCAGTGCCTCCCTGGCCAGTCGCGCGGTGAGCACGGCCTCGGCCGCACTGCGGCAGCCCGCCGTGTTCGGCAGCAACCGGATGCCGAGCCGGCGCACCAGTTCCAGCACCCCGGATCCGCCTTCGGCGTCGGCGCGCCGCATCGCCACTGTCGTCAGCTCGGTGCCGGACGCCACCAGCGCCCGCTCCACCACGGACAGGTTCGCCGCGCCACCCGTGCCGATGATCAGCCGCGACGTCAGCTTGTAGTCGCCGATCGCGAGCTGGTCGTCCGCTCCGTCGAACATGTTCTCACCCACCTTGTACCGCCGTCAGGATCTCCAGCCGGGCGCCAGGGCGCACCACGACGTCGGCCCACTCGCGGCGCCGGACGACCTCGCCGTCGAGCGCCACGGCAACCCCGCGCTGTGCGGTGCCCAGCGTGTCGAGCAGCTCGGCGAGGGTGATGCCGTCCGGGAAGCTTCGCCAGTCGCCGTTGATCTGTACTTCCATCAGTGGCCTCCCAGCCGGTTCGGATGCGCTGCCTCGACCTCGGCGGGCGGTTTCTCGCCGTTCAGCCACGCGACGATCGCGTCTGCGGTCACCGGCGCCAGCAGCAGGCCGTTGCGGTGATGTCCGGTCGCCGCGAGCACCCCCCGTTCGAGTTCCCCGATGAACGGCACCGTATCCACACTCGCCGCCCGCAACCCCGACGCCGCCTCGACCAGCTCGTACTCGTCGATGCTGGGGAACAGCCGCGCCGCCCCTTCCAGCAGCTCACGCACGCCGCGCGCGCCGACCGTTTCGTCGAAGCCCGCCTCGTACTGGGTCGCGCCGAGCACGAGGTCGCCACCCGCGCGCGGCACGAGATAGATCGGCCTGCCTTCGACGACCGCACGCACGGTGCGGGTCGGTGGCGGCAGGCTCGTCCGGCGCGCGCGCAGCCGCAGGATCTCGCCCTTGAGCGGGCGGACGGCCAGTTTCCGGTGCAGCCTCCCGCTGCGCGCGCCCGCGGCGATGACCACGCAGTCGCAGGTCAAGTCACCGGAGGCAGTGCGCACGCGCCCCGGCTCGACGTCGATCGCCTCGTCGGCCATGAACCGCACGCCCCGGCGGACCGCCGCGCTGTGCAGCGAGTTCAGCAGCCTGCGGTTGTCGACCGCGAGGTCGCCGGGCACGAGCAGCGCGCTGCGGGCGCTCACGCCCGGTTCGAGCGAGCGCAGCCGGCGGCCGGTGACGTGTTCCACCTCGCGCCCGACCGAGCTGAGGTATTCGGCGAGCACGGTCAACTGGTCGGCGTCGCCCCGGTCGAGCGCGGCGACGATCGTGCCCGCCATGGACAGTGCCGGGTCGCCCCCGTCCGCGGTCAGCGCGCCGGCGAACGCGGGCCACCTGCGCAGTGACTCCTCGCCGAGGTCGAGTGCGGCCTCCTCACCGGGCCACGCCTCGGTGACCGGGGCGAGCATGCCGCCTGCGACCCAGGAAGCGCCGCGGCCCGGCTCCGGATCGAGCAGGGTCACCCGGTGCCCGGCGACGGCCGCGCGCCATGCCACGGACAGGCCGATGACACCGCCGCCCACGACGGCCACTCGGCTGGTTTCCACGAAGATCACGCTCCCTGCGCCGGCATGATCCGGATCAGGTTCCACGGTCGGAGCGGTGGCGGCTCCCTCTCAGCCCGTTGCCTCGGGCTCCCGTGCGGACTCCCTTACATTACAGCGTCACGCGGGATACCCGCTAACGTGGCGGCCATGCCAGGGCTCGACGGGGACCAGATCAGGAAACGGCTCGACGCGGCGCGGTTGTACCTGTGCACCGGCGCGCGGTCGGGCACGGGCGACCTCGCCGAGTTCGCCGACGCCGCGCTCGCGGGTGGGGTGGACATCATCCAGCTGCGGGACAAGACCGGCGGCGCGCCGCTCGAGGCGAAGCAGGAACTGGCGGCGCTGGAGGTGCTCGCGCAGGCGTGTGCCAGGCACGGCGCGCTGCTCGCGGTGAACGACCGGGCCGACGTGGCGCTCGCCGTGGACGCCGACGTGCTGCACCTCGGGCAGGACGACCTGCCGGTGAGCGTGGCGCGCCGCGTCATTGGCGAGGCCCCCGTCATCGGCCGGTCGACGCACTCGGTCGAGCAGGCGCGCGAGGGTGCCGGCGAACCCGGCGTCGACTACTTCTGCACCGGCCCGTGCTGGCCGACCCCGACCAAACCGGGCCGGCCCGCGCCGGGCCTCGACCTCGTGCGCGCGACCGCCGGTTTCGCCACGTCACGCCCGTGGTTCGCGATCGGCGGCATCGACCACGCGCGGCTGCCCGAGGTGCTCGCGGCCGGCGCGAGGAGGATCGTCGTGGTCCGGGCCATCACCGAGGCCGAGGATCCCGAAGCCGCCGCGCGCCGGCTCAAAGCCGCTTTGCCGTGAAAGGTCAGCCGCTGGTCGGGGCCGCGCTCTCGGTGGGCTGGGCCGACTGGGTCTGCTGGACGGTGCTTCGCGGCGCCGGGGCCTGCTGTGTCGGCGTACTCGACGCCGACGAGCCGCCGGTCTGCTCCGTCGAGGACTCGGTGGGCGTCGCGTCCGACGTGTGCGTCTTGGTGGCCGTCGTGGGCTGCTCGGTGGGCGTCGAGTCCTCGCCGCCGCCGGTCGAGGAACCCCGCACGACCTGGCTGAACGTGGTGCCCTGACCGCCCGACACGGCATGCCCGGTGATGCTCTCGAACCCGGTCAGGACCAGCATGCCGACGACGAACGCGACCACGCTGGTGCCGACGATCAGCGTCCACCGGTTCTTCCACCACGGCTTGCCGCTCGGCGCCCCGTTCCGGGGCTGCTCAGACGGGGACACCAGCCGCGTCGCGGCATCGGCACCGGGCTCGGGTGTCCGCGCGGTGTGCGGGCCGCTCTGCGGGCTGCGCGGACCGGGCGGCGTGCCCTGCGGGCCGAACTGCGACGTCTGCCCGGGGCGCAAGCCGTTCTGCGGCGTGCGCGGGCCGATCTGCTGTGTCGGCGGGATGCGCCTGCCGGGTGGCGTGGGCGGCCGGTTTCCGTTGCCGGGGATGTAGACCGTGCGCTCGCCGAAGCCCGACGAGCCATGGCCCGCCATCGGGACCCGCGCCGTGCGCTGGATCTGGTTGAGCTGGCGGGCGGGCAGCCTGCCCCGCGTCGGCGGTACGGGCCGCATCAGCGGGTTGTCCGGTCTTCGTGGCGGCGGCTCGACGGCGCTGGTCTCCTGCCGGAGTCGGGTGTCGGTCAGCGCAAGGACCTTCGCGGTCTTGCGCGCCGCGGCGCGGGTTTTGCGCAGCGACCGCAGGTAGAGCTCGCCGCCGACCGTGGTCACCACGCTCGCGATGCCGGCCCCCGCGATCGTGCCGCCCACCCCCAGTGTGGAGCCCAGAAACGCCGCGGTGACCGCCGCCAGTGCCGACGCCGCCAGCTGCGCCGGCTTCAGAGACGACTTGTCCGTTCCGCTGTCTTCGGTTTCCTCAGCCATACAGTGCCATTCGTTGCCAATCCGACCGGCAAGTTCGATCTGCTCGCAAGATCCCGTAACCTCCGGGTACCCAACGTGTTAGTCGATCGAAATGCTCCCGGTGTTAGCAGATTCGTGAGGTGCACCACGCACACCGTCCACAGTGGACGGATCGGCTCACGTCCGCTTCACACGCGGAAGATACGTCGGCGGCTCCGAAACCGCGCAGTGTAAGCATTTCCCCAGCTCCTCGTCGGGTTGTGGCGCAACGTGCTCCGGGGATAGCACGTCGTTACGCACACCAAACGCGAGCAGACCGCCGAAAACGGCGAGCCCGGCACACACGAGCAGTGAAATGCGCCAGCCGCTGGTCAATGCGGCCGGGTCGGAATACGACTCGCCGGTAAGCCCGGCGATCGCCGGAAGAACCGCGATCGCGAGCAAACCGCCAGCGCGGGCGATCGCATTGTTGATCCCCGATGCGACACCCACGTGCTCGTCGGGCGCGGCGGCCAGCACGGTCGCGGTCACCGGCGCGACCACCGTGGCCAGGCCGAGCCCGAACACCACCACGGCGGGCAGCACGGACCCGAGGTAGCTGGAGCCCGGACCGACGCGCATCAGCAACAGCATCCCTGCGGCGAGCAGCATCGGGCCGACGACGAGTTGGATCTTCGGCCCGATCCGCTGAGCGAGCGCTCCCGACCGGCCCGACAGCAGCAGCATGAGGATCGTGATCGGCAACCCGGACACACCGGCCACCGTCGGCGAGTACCCCAGCGACACCTGGAGTTGCAGCACCAGCAGCCACATCACGGCGCTCAGCGCCGCGTAGACCACGAACGTCAGCCCGTTGGACAGCGTGAACGTGCGGTCCCCGAACAACGTCGGCGGCACCAGCGGGTTCGCCGAGCGGATCTGCAGTCGCACGAACGACGCCAGCGCGACCACACCGACCACCGCCGACACCAGCACGAGCGGATCACCCGCTCCGCGCGCGGGCGCCTCCACCAGCGCCGCCGTGACCCCCGCCAGGCCCAGTGCCCCCAGCACCGCGGAGAGGATGTCGGGCCGGCCGCCCACGGTCTCGTCGCAGGACTCCGGCACGTACCGGCGCGCCAGCCACACGCACACGATGGCCAGCGGCAGGTTGATCAGGAACGCCAGCCGCCACGACCACACCTGCACGAGCACCCCGCCGACCAGCGGCCCGACCGCGGCGGCGATCCCGCCCAGCCCCGACCACGTGCCGATCGCGCGCGGGCGGTCCGTCCGGCCGAACGACGACTGGATGATGGCCAGCGACCCCGGCGTCAGCAGCGCGCCGCCGACTCCTTGCAGCACCCGCGTCACGACGAGCATCTCCGTGGACACGGCGAATCCGCACAGCACCGAGGCGGCGCCGAACCACACGACGCCGATCGTGAACACCCGGCGCCTGCCGTAGCGGTCACCCAGCGAGCCGGCGATGAGGATCAGCGACGCGAGGGAGAGCAGGTAACCGTCGAGGATCCATTGCAGCCCCGCGACGGAGGCATCGAGCTCGGTACCGATCCGGGGCAACGCGACGTTGACGACGGTCCCGTCGAGCATCGCCATCCCCGAACCGAGGATGGTGGTCGCGAGCACGCCGCGCGCCTGCGTGCTGCCCCAGGCGACGGTCATGGCCTGGTCAGCGTGGTGACGAACTTGTAGCGGTCGCCGCGGTAGACGGAGCGGACGTACTCGACGGGCTTTCCGTCGGCGCCGAACGAGTGCCGGGACAGCAGCAGCACCGGCATGCCGACGTCGGCGCCGAGCAGTTCCGCCTCCTGCGGGCCGGCGAGCGAGGTCTCGATCGTCTCCTCCGCGCGTTCCATCTCCACGCCGTACTGGTCGCGCAGAGCCGCGTAGAGCGAGCCGCCGGCCGAGACATGCTTGCGCAGGCCGCGGAACCGGCTCAGCGGCAGGTGCGTGGTCTCGATCGCCATCGGCTCGCCGTCGGCGAGACGCAGCCGCATCAGCCGCAGCAGCTTGGCGCCGCTGCGGATGCCGAGCAGCTTGGCCAGTTCGGGCTCGGAGACCAGTTCCTCGATCTCCAGCAGTTTCGACGACGGCTCGCGGCCCTGGGCGAGCATGTCCTCGGTGTAGGAGGACAGTTGCAGCCGTTGCGCGAGCTTGGGTTCGGCGGCGAAGGTGCCCTTGCCCTGGACGCGGTGCAGCCGGCCTTCGGCGGTCAGGTCGGCCATCGCCTGACGGACCGTGGTGCGGGAGACGGCGAACTCCGTCGCCAGCGACCGCTCGGTCGGGATCGGCGACCCCGGCGGCAGCGTGTCGAGAAGGTCGAGCAGGTGCTGCTTCAGCGCCCAGTACTTGGGCTCGCGCTGACCGCGCATGGGTGACTCCAACATGTCCGACTCCTCTTCGAACGGCGCACCGGGCGCAGGAAGAAACTACCCTTTTCCGGTATCGACGTGCCCAGGCTAGTATTGGTCTAGACCTCGGCAAGGAGCAGACCGTGACTCGTCCCGGACAGCACATGGCGACGGAGATCGCCGAGCAGCCCGCCGTGCTGGCCGGGCAGGTCGCCCGCCGCGCGGAGTTCACCGAGGTGGCGGGCGTGATCGCACGCAAGCCGCCACGCTTCGCGTTGCTCGCCGCGCGCGGATCAAGCGATCACGCGGCGCTGTACGCGAAATACCTGATCGAAGTATTGCTCGGGCTGCCTGCGGGCCTCGTGTCGCCGTCGACCGTGACACTCTACGGTGCGCGCCCTGACCTGCGCGATGTCCTTTTGGTCTCGGTCAGCCAGAGCGGCGGCTCGCCCGACCTGCTCGAGTTCACCGAGACCGCGCGTAAACAGGGCGCGCTGACCGTCGCGGTCACCAACACGCCCTCCTCCCCGCTGCACCGGGCCGCCGAACTGGCCATCGACATCGACGCGGGCACCGAGCATGCGGTCGCGGCCACCAAGACGTACTCGGCCACGCTGCTGGCGCTGTACCTGCTCGTCGACGCCATCCGCGGCGGCGACGCGGCCGCCGCGGACGAGGTCGGCGAGCTCGCCCGGCAGGCGTACGAGGTGCCGGTGCAGCGCGCCGTCGACCGGTACCGGTTCGTCGACCGGATCATCACCACCGGCCGCGGCTACTCGTACGCGACCGCGCTGGAGTCGGCACTGAAGCTCGCTGAGACCAGTTATCTCGCGGCCCGCGCGTACAGCGGCGCCGACCTGCTGCACGGCCCGGTCGCGGCGATCGACGAGGACACGGCCGTGCTCGCGATCACCGGTGCGGGACGCGGCGGCGCGGCGATGCGCGACGTGCTCGCCGCGGTCGCCCGGCGCGGCGCCGACGTCCTGGTAGTCGGTTCGTCCGGTGCGGAGGTGCCCGCCGCGGTGCGGATTCCGGTGCCCGCGATCGCCGAGGAACTGGCGCCGGTGATCGAGGTGATCCCGGTGCAGCGCATCGCGCTCGAACTGGCCCTCGCTCGCGGCGGCGACCCGGACAACCCGCGCGGGCTGCACAAGGTGACCCGGACACGATGAGTTTCGTCGTCGGGGTCGACGCGGGTGGCACGTCCACCCGTGCGCTCGCCGTGGCGCCCGACGGCACGGTGCTCGGGCAGGGCCGGGCGGGCGGCGCCAACCCCAACTCGAACCCGCCCGACATCGCGGCCGAGAACCTGGAGGCGGCCGTCCGGAAGGCCCTCGACGGCCTCGACCTCCGAGACGCAAGCGCTTGCGTCGTCGGGATGGCGGGCACCGCGAAGCTGACCGACCCGGTCTTCGCCGACCGGTTCGCCGTGGTGTGGGAGCGGCTGGGGCCGGCGCACGTCGTGGTGCTGACCGACGCGGAGGTCGCGTTCGCATCGGCGACCGCGGCGCCGGACGGGACCGTGCTGGTGGCGGGCACCGGCTCGATCGCGGGCCGGATCCGCGAGCGCCGCATGGCGTCCAGGGCCGGGGGCTACGGCTGGCTGCTCGGCGACGAGGGCTCGGCGTTCTGGCTCGGCCGCGAGGCCGTGCGGCGGGCGCTCGACGAACTGAGCGGCACCGGCCCGCTCGGCGACCTCACGACGGCGGTGCTCGCCGAGGCCGGTGTCCCGGCGGAGGACCGGTCCTACGCGTGGCGGCGCCTCATCACAGTGGTCAACGCCGACGCCCCGGTGCGGCTGGCCCGGTTCGCACCGCTGGTCGGGTCCACTCCGGACGGCGGGCCGATCGTCGAAACCGCCGCCGACCTGCTTGCCCGCACGGCGCTGGCGGTGCGTGAGCCCGGCGAGGACACGCCGGTGGTCCTGGTCGGCAGCGTGCTGGCGGGCCCGGTCGGCGCGCGGGTGCGGGAGAACCTGGCCGGGCTGGAGGTGCTGACCAGCGCCGACGGGGTGATCGGCGCGGTCCGGCTGGCGGCGATCGAGGCGTTCGGCGAGGGCGCGTCGGCTACGGTGCCTCTTCCGCGGGTTTGATGCGCAGGCCCGGATGGCCGGCCGGGAGTGACCGGTAGAGCACCCAGCCGCTGACCGCGATGGTCAGCGCCTGCAGTGGCCAGGTGAGCACGGTGCGTGCGATGCCGAGCGCCACCAGTTCGCCGGTCCACCACAGCGGCAGGTACACGGCGACGCGCACCAGATACTGGCACGACCAGGCTAGGCTCGCGCGGGAATACGCTTTCAGCAGCGCGGGATCCTTGCGCCACCGCGCCTTCTGCCCCAGCAGCAGTCCAACCACGACACCCAGCAGCGGCCACCGCACGACGACGCTCGCCCAGAACAGCAGCACGCTCGCGACGTTGGACAACAACTGGATGAGGAAGAAGTCCTGTGCGCGCCCGGTGTGCAGCGCGATCAGCGCCGCGATGATCACGGCGGCGAGGCTGACCACCACGGCACGCGCCTTGTCGCCCCGGATAATCCGGACAATACCGACGACAACGGCACAGGCGATCGCCGCGATCGCGCCCCATCGGATCGAGTTCGCCGCGGCCAGCCAGCCGATCACGAACGCCAGCGGTGGCAGGCTCGCGTCGATCGCACCCTTGCGGCCACCGAGCACGCTCGCCAGCGATTCGCGCTCCGGAGCGGTTTGTGAGGTCACCCTTACATGCTGCCCGATCCGGCCCCGTCAGGGCAGGGGGTGCCGAGATCTTCGCCACACGATCGTGGCCGCGAGCCGTAATGAAGAGGCGCGGGTGACCGACGAGATAAGAAACTGTGGCCTGCCGATTAACCGACGGTGGCGTAGGTCGGGATTACAGGTGCATCCTCGCGATGTTGTACCGGACGGGGAGCGCAACTTCATCAGGGTGCTGGCGAAAGGGGACGCAGCGTGTATGGCTACGAGAGTTATGTCGCATTGGGCGACAGCTTCACCGAAGGCCTCAACGACCAGCTTCCCGACGGCACCTTTCGTGGCTGGGCGGATCGGCTCGCGGAAATCCTGGCCGGGGACAAGCCCGGCTTCCAGTACGCGAACCTCGCGCTGCGGGGCAAGATGCTCGCCGAGATCGTCGACGAGCAGGTCCCGGTGGCACTCGAGCTCAAGCCGGACCTGGTGACGCTGTGCGCCGGGGGCAACGACGTGATCGTGCCGGGCACCGATGTCGACGAGATCGCGGCGCAGCTCGACACCGTCGTGGGCGCGCTGACCGGCGCCGGGATCGACGTGCTGCTGTTCAACGGTCCCGACACCAAGCAACTGTCGGTGATGAACGTGCTGCGCGGCAAGATCGGGATCTACAACACGCACCTGTGGGCCATCGCGAGCCGGTACGGCGCGCGCGTGGTGGACCTGTGGGCGATGACCGTGCTGCGCGACCACCGCGCTTGGAGCGACGACCGGCTGCACTTCACGCCGGAGGGGCACCGGCGCATCGCACTGCGCGCCGCGGACCTGCTGGGCGTGCCGAACACCGAGACGTGGCGCGAGCCGTGGCCCGAACTGGCCGACCACCCGGACTGGATCACGATGCGACGGTCCGACCTGGCGTGGACCCGGATGCACCTGCTGCCGTGGATCCGGCGTCACCTTCGCGGCGAGTCCATGGGCGACGGCCTGTCGCCGAAGCGGCCCCAGCTGGCGCCGCTGATCGCGATGCAGCAGACGGCGCCGGACGACGACCGGGCGCCCGCCACCTGAGTTCCCACCACCGCCCTCAACGGAGACGCGGCGCGCCACTGATAGGTTTCCTGCATGCCGCTCCCGCACTGGACCACGGAGGGGTTTCTCCCGCCAGGGCGGCTTCCCGCCGATCTCGCCGACATCTACGAGCGCCTCGTCTTCGACGCTCCACATCAGAACGAACGCGAAATTCTCTTCAGCGCACTCAACAGTTATCTCGGCGCGGTCGCGAAGATCATCCCGGCCGGGCGTGCCTGGGTCGGTGGTGAGTTCATCGCGCGCACGCAACTCGTCCCGAACGGACTCGACGTCGTGCTGATGCCCGAAGACTGGGGCAGCCTCAAGCGGATGACCGGCCCGGTGCGCGACTCGCTCTGCGGCCTGCTCACGCTCCGCGGCGTCATCATCGGCCAGCCCGCCATGTACCTGGACCAGGTGCAGCCGGTCGGCGGCCTGCTCGACGGCTTCCTGTGCTTCCCCGGCGACGAGGAGACCTGGGCACAGACATGGTCCGGCAACGGCAAGCGCGGGTTCCCGGAGATGGCGTGGTGATGGACTTCCGGCGGATCGCCGACGAGATCCCTGGCGGCACGTGGCTCGACGACCTTGCCCGTGCCTCCGCGATGGCCGCACACGTCAAGTTCGAGCGGACCAGCCGCTCACCGCTGCTGCGGGTGGCGATGCTCGGGTCGACGAATCTCGACGCGTACACGTTCTCCGACATCAGCCGCGCACTGCAGGACGCGACGGCGAAGATCGGGCACATCATCCGCAACCCGGCCGGCGAGGTCACCTATGTCCAGCCGGCCGACCGCGACAAGGCGCCGCTGCTGCAACGCGGCCAGGCGGGCAACACGATCTTCTTCGGCTTCCCCGAGCCCGCGCCGGACGACGCGCTCATCCACGACGGGATCGAGACGCTGTCCGAGCGCGCGGTCAAGGAACTGTGCGATTTCCTGCCCGCGAACGGCTCCGACGACGGCGCGCTCGACGCGGTGCTGCTGCAGCGCGACACCGTGCGCAACGCGGTCAGCGACATCGTGAACGCGGTGGTCAAGAACGTCGGCATCGGGATCGAACTGACCCCGACGGCCGGCGAGGACGTCTCCCGCAGCATGACCCTCGACCAGGCGAAGGTGCTGCACTCGAGCCTGCGCGAGTCGCGCGAAGCCGTCGGGTACGAGACGGTGTCGGGCCGGCTCGACGGAGTGCGGACCCGCCGGCGGATCTTCTACCTGGAACGGGAGTCGGGCGGCACCATCCAGGGCGCGGTCGCGCCGGATCTGCTCGACCAGCTCAAGGACAACCTCGACCGCCCGGTCACCGCGCGGCTGCGCGTGGTCCGCACGACCACCGTGGACGGACGCCGCGGCCGCCCGGTGCACGAACTGCTCGAGATCACGCCGGAAGTCAGCCTCTTCTGACCGTACTGGCGGCTAACGATCTTTGACCGCGTGCAGCAGTGTGACGCCGAGCCACGGGCCGCCGTACCAGTACTCGGGACCGAGCGGGCGAAGCGTGCCTCGACCGAGGTGCGCGGCATATTTCCTGGCCATTGGCCACAAGTCGGCGACGAGCAACTGCCCGCCCGGGCGCAGCACCCGCATGGCCTCGTCGACCGCGCGGTAGCGCATCTCGGACGAGGGGATGTTGTGAATCGCGAGCGCGCTCGTCACGACGTCGAACGAGGCGTCCGCGAACGGCAAGGCGGTCATGTCGGCCGTGCGCACTTCCACCCGGTCCGCGACGCCGGCCGCGGCGGCGTTCGCGAGCGTCGCCTCGGGACTGTTGCCGCTCTGATCCAGCGACCACAGGTCGGCGCCGACGGCGTGTCCCGTCGACAGCCGCCTGGCCGCCGCGATCAGCACGGCGCCGCGACCGCACCCCAGGTCCAGCAGCCGCTCGTCGCCCGTCAGGCCGAGCCGGTCGAGTTCCCGCTCCCAGACACGCAGCTTGCCGCGCAACGTGGTGTGCAGGTACACGCCCGTGCCGGCCAGCAGCACCAATCCGGTGACCCCCGTCGCGACCCGGCCCCGCCGCCACCGGGCGGCGGCCAGACAGGAGGCCACCCCGGCGGCGCCGAGAGCCGCCGGGACACCTGGCGCGTCGACACCGTACGTCGGACCATCCGTGTTCTTTGACATGCTGTAAGTGTTACGCGAACTCTTACAGCATGTCAAAGTTATGGTCGGGAGGTATTCTTCGTGCCGATGGCCGACATGCTGGACAACGCCCCACCGACCCGTCGCCGCCGGCGCGACGCCCGGCGCAGCATCGACGCCATCCTCACCGCGGCCCGCACCGTGCTCGGTGAGCGGCGCGACGCGAGCATGGAAGACATCGCCAGCGCGGCCGGCGTCACCCGCCAGACGGTCTACGCGCACTTTTCCTCACGCGACGACTTGATCGCCGCCCTCATCGAAGCCGCGAGGGCGCAAGGCCTCGCGGCCCTCGACGAGGCCCACCTCGATACCGCGCCGCCCGCCGAGGCGCTGAGCCGGTTCCTCGACATCAGCTGGCAGCTTCTGGGCAGCTATCCCGTGCTGCTGGACCCGGTTCTCAACCGGACCGCACGACTCGACGGCAGCGATCCGCACCTCGCGGTCGGCGCCTGGCTCGAGCGCCTCATCCGGCGAGGTCAGCGTACTGGCGACTTCGATCGCACACTGCCGGCCGGCTGGCTGGCGACCGCCATCCTCGAACTCGGTCACACCGCCGCCGAACAAGTCGCCGCCGGCCACCTAACCCCCAGCAAGGCCAGGCTCGTACTACAGAAAAGCGCCCAACGCCTATGCGGCACCGACACCTAAGTCCCCAAACAGCAGCGCCCACGCCGACGCCCACCCGAGGCGACCACAACGATGGGGGTCCGGGGCCCTCCCCGGGCGGGGTCT
>DASZUO010000073.1:0-23235 GCA_035547575.1 Amycolatopsis sp.
GTGGGCCCGGTGGGACTCGAACCCACACTGGCACGGACCTAAACCGTGTGCCTCTGCCAATTGGGCTACGGGCCCGCCCGCCAAAGCCTAGCGCCTGGTGCTTCCGCGGTTTCGCGGCGTGGCCGGTGTGGCCTGGCGGAGGGCGTGTTCTACGGTGGTGCCCTGCCGACGTTGAGGAGGACTGGTGGCTCGCGATCCCGACACCATCGAGCGTGACATCGAGCAGGCACGCAAGGCACTGGCGTCGACCCTGGACCAGCTCGGCGAGAAGGCGAGCCCGAAGCGCCTGGCCGACACGGCGAAGACCGGCGTCAGCGCGAAGCTGAACGACCCCAAGGTGAAGTTCCCGCTGATCGGCGTCGGTGTGCTGATCGCCGCGCTGCTCGTGCGCAAACTCTTCCGCTGACCACTTGGCATACCTGTCCGGCCCGCGCCAGGCGCGAGCCGGACAGTCAGGTTCAGGCGCGCGCGGAGGAGACCGTGCCGCCGGGCACCGTCACGGAACTGGTCGACGCGGGAAGCGCCGGCTTCGCGAGCGCGTCGCCGATGTCTGCGGTCAGCTTCGCCTTCGGGCGCCGGGAGGCCTTGTTCTGCGGCTTCTCCGCAGGCGTCTCGTCCGACTTCTGCTCCGGAACGGGCTCCTTGGATTTGGTCTGCGAGGTCCCGGAGGACTGCTCGGGCACCTCGAGCGGCGCGGTCTCCGGGAGGGTGAGCCGCGCACTCATGTACGTCGCGGTGAACTCGAGCGCGCTGCCGTTGAGCAGGTGCACGACGGTGGCCCCCTTGGCGTCCGCCCCGAGCTGTTCGACGAGCTGGTCCACGCTGTCGCGAGCGGCGATGATGCCCGGCGCCCGGCTGCTCAAGGTCTTGCCCTGCCCGGCGACGCTGACAGACCAGTCGTCGTTCTCCTGGACATAGATGGCCGTGATCGGTTCCGCCATGTCTTCTCACACCCCTGCCGCTGGCCCGTTGCTCTTCGCAAGTGGGAGCGAGTAAGCGCCGTGTCGTGACGCCGATCGCCGTTCATCCGATCGGGCGTACCTGAGCGGCCGTTCCCTGCCCTTGCTTTCGGCTCTATCGATACCCCACTACGACTCTGTGTGACAAGCGAGCAGGCAAAATGTGCTCTGCGTGACGTCCGGATGGCGCAATGCACGTGCATTTGCACGAGTGTCGCAAGCATGTCACCGAGCGCGTTCGCGGAGGCCGGTCCACAAGATGTCCATCGCGTAGTCCGTCGCCCGATCAGGTGTCACTTCTTCGTGCCGCTCACACCAGATTGCGAGCCTCTCGCAAGCGCCGACTACGAATTCAGCGGCGGCTTCCACCCGTAAGGGGGACCCGGTATCGAAGTACCCTTCCATCAGCTTGGCGATCAGATCGGTCTGCTGGCGTCTCGTCGCGTCGATCTCCCCGGACGCGCCCGAGCCGATGAGCGTCATCTCGTGCCGCAGCAACGACCCTGCCTGCCGCCGTTGCCGGATGTAGTCGAAGAAGGCGCGGAGTCCGCGGCGGAGCGCCTCCTCCGCGGACGGCGCGCCGGCCACCGCGTGCTCGGTGACCTCGCGCAACTCCGCTCGCGACTGCGCGATGCACGCGAGCAGCAGCCCTTCCTTCGAGTGGAAGTACTCGTACAGCATCGGTTTGGACACGCCCACCCGCTCGGCTATCTCGTCCATGGAGGCGGCGGCGTAGCCGCGCTCGGCGAACACGCCCTCGGCCACCTGGATCATCTGCCGCTCGCGCTCGGCTCGCGGCATGCGCTTGCGGCGGCTTGAGGTGCTCACGAGATTGACCCTACCGGAAGTAACCTACTTCAAGTAGGGTGGACTCGCGGTAACACCAACGCGGAGGGAACACATGGGCGAGCGGACCGAGACGGGCGTGGTCATCGTCGGCACCGGGTTCTCCGGCCTCGGCATGGCCATTCAGCTGCGCAAACAGGGGCGCGACGACTTCGTCATCCTGGAGAAGGCCGCCGACGTGGGCGGCACCTGGCGCGACAACAGCTATCCCGGCTGCGCCTGCGATATCCAATCGCACATGTACTCGTTCTCCTTCGAGCAGAACCCGGACTGGACGAGGTCCTTCTCGCCGCAGCCCGAGATCTGGGACTACCTGCGGCGAGTCGCGAAGAAGTACGACCTGTACCGGCACGTCCGGTTCGGACAGGACATGACCGGGGCCCGCTGGGACTCCGACGAGCACCGCTGGCACGTCGTCACGAGGGGCGGCGACGAGTTCGCGGGCAGGTACGTGGTCAACGGTGTCGGCGCGCTGCACATCCCCCAGATCCCTGAGCTCGCCGGCATCGAAACCTTCCAGGGCGAGACGTTCCACTCGGCGCAGTGGAACCACGACTTCGACCTGCGCGGCAAGCGGGTCGCGGTGGTCGGCACGGGCGCGAGCGCGATCCAGTTCGTCCCGCAGATCGCGCCCGACGTGCGGGAACTGACACTCTTCCAGCGCACGCCGCCGTGGGTCATGCCCAAACCGGACCATGCCATGCCCGAGTGGGCGCGGGCGACGTTCCGCTCGGTGCCGGGCGCCCAGCGCGCCTACCGCAACCTGATCTACTGGATGCTCGAAGCCCGCGCGATCGGCTTCAACGGCCACCCCGGCCTGATGAAGATCGGCCAGAAGCTCGCCAAGGCCAACATCGACCGCAGCATCGCCGATCCGGATTTACGCGCCAAACTCACGCCCGACTACACGATGGGCTGCAAGCGGGTGCTCATCTCCAACGACTACTACCCGGCCCTGGCCAGGGACAACGTCGCCGTGAACACCAGCGGTGTCAAGGAGGTCCGCGCGCACAGCGTGGTGGACGGCGACGGGGTGGAGCACGAGGTCGACGCGATCATCTTCGGCACCGGGTTCCACGTCACCGACGCGTTCGACAACCTCGACATCATCGGCGAGGGCGGCCGCAACCTGTCGAAGGAATGGTCGACGGAGGGCATGCGGACGCACCTCGGCATCACCGTGTCCGGCTTTCCGAACCTGTTCTTCCTGCTCGGCCCGAACACCGGCCTCGGCCACAACTCGGTCGTGTTCATGATCGAGTCGCAGATCCGCTACATCGCCGAGGCGATCGGCCTCGTCGAGCGGGCAGGCGCGCAAGCGCTTTCGCCGCGGCCGGACGTGCAGGAGCGGTTCAACGGCGAGATCCAGCGCAAGCTCACCAAGGGGGTCTGGACACAGGGCGGCTGCAAGAGCTGGTACCTCGATGCCAAGGGCGTGAACCGGACTATCTGGCCGGGCTTCACGTGGCGGTACTGGCTCAGCACGCGGCACATCCGCCCGGCCGACTTCGAACTGATCGGCAGCCGATAGCGCGTCAGGCCCGGTCGGCATCCGGCGGCGCCATCGTGCGGAGCCGGGCCAGCAGGTCGCCCACGGAAATGCCGCACAGCTCGGCCATCCGTTCCAGCGCGGGCTCGTCGAGCTGCACCTCCCGGGGCGTGCCCGGCTGGCGCAGCCGGTCCTCGGCCCACCGGCGCAGCGGGAACAGCTCCGGCTCCCGGTCGGCGACGATGACGGCAAGGTCGAGCCGTATCTTGCCGGGTTCGTCGGCGAAAACCCGCCCGTGCACCCGGCCGAGCAGGTCCTGGGGCAGTTCGTCCATCGCCAGGCACAGCTCGACGAGCCGTACCACCGAGCACTGTCGGGTGCCCAGTTCATACGTGGCCAGCGTCTGCAGTGAGATGTCGCTCTGCAGGTGCTGGTTCAGCTCCTTGCGCGTCCAGCCGCGCCGTCGGCGCAGCTTCCGGAGTTCCTCCCCCAGAACTCGCTGATAGAGGTCACTGTCGATGTGCACTCCTGGTCCCCTGCCTTGACCCTGCGCCGTGCCGCACCCCTGCGCCGGCACGTCCGGTCCAACTCGCGCGGTGTCCACGCGTATGAAAGTCGCTGAGTGGCCCGCTCTTACGCGACTTTGGCCGAGTCGTTGAAGATGATCCCCGGATTAGGCCGAATGGGGCAACGGGGCGGGGTAAAAGGGGGCGTCAGTTGACGCAAGTGATCCCGTCGGCGGTAATCGGTTTGTCGTCCTCGGCCGGCGGCGGGTTGACGCTCGACGGCGAGGCTGCCATCGCGTTGGCGGCGGTGGTGGCACCCGAGTAGTTGGCGCCGACGACGAGCACGACGTGTCCGGACTGGACAGTGTCGTCTTCCTGGAGTGTCGCTTTTGAACCGAGCGCGTCGGCGACGTTCTGTGCCGCGTCCTTGGCGCCGGCGGGGTAGCGCACGGTGGTCGCAGAGGTGCGTCCGGTGGCGTTCTTCGTCTCGCCCGCGGTGAAACCCTTGCCGGTCAGGGTTTGCGACACCGTCGCCGCCAGGCCTTCCTTCGACGTTCCGTTGTGGACGTCTACTGTGGTCGCCGCGTTGGGGGAGACCGTGGGGGTCTGCGGACCGGCGGGCGGCCCGGTGAGGCCCTTCACGAACTGGCTTACCTGCTGCGGGTCGACCTGGATGGCCTGCCCGTCCTCGGGCGTGCTGTAGTCCAGGTTCTCGACGGGGATCGTCTGGAACTGCAACTGGCCGCCGGAGAGGCCCTTCATCTGCTGGGCGAACGCGAAGATGTCCCAGCCCTGGTTGAGCACGACGGACTTCTTGATCGCATCAGTCAGCCCGGACAGTTTGGACGGATCGGTCAGCGTGCCCGCGGACAGCACCTTCTGCGCCATGCCTGCCATGAACACCTGCTGCCGGACCACGCGGTCGAGGTCGCCGCGCGGCAGCCCGTGCCGCTGGCGCACGAACTCCAGCGCCTCGACGCCCGAGATCGTGTGCTTGCCCGCGGTGAACCTCGCCCCGGAGTACGGGTCGTTGACGTTGTCCTTCAGGCAGACATCGACACCGCCGATGGCCTGGGTGATGTCGGAGAAGCCGAGCAGGTTGATCGAGGCGTAGTTGTCGATCGAGGACCCGGTGAGCTGCTCGACGGTGGCGATCAGCGTCTTCGCGCCCGCCTGGTTGCTCTGGACCTCGATCTGCCTGGCATCGGTCTCACCGGACGCCTGCAGCCGCTGCCGCTCCGCCGCCTTGGCGCGCGCGTACGCGGAGTTGATCTTGTGTTTGCCGAAGCCGGGGATGTTGACGTAGGAGTCCCGGGGCAGGGAGATCGCGACCGCCTTGCTGCCGTCGTTCGGGATGTGCACCATGATCAGCGTGTCGGTGTTCTCCTCGCCGTCGGAGATCCCGGCGTTCAGTTCGGCCAGCAGTTGCCGTGGCAGCGGGTTGCCCTGGGCATCGGTACGGCTGTCCATGCCGACGAGCAGGATGTCGCGAGCGCCGTCGGCAGGCTGGTTCTGGCCGATCACGTCCGCCGTGGTCAGGCCGTTGACGAGGCCCTGCATGGCGGCCCACGCGTAGCCGGTCAGGCTCACCACCAGCAGCGATACGATCCCGACCGCGATCTTGGCGCCGAACCGGCGGCGGCGCGGGGGAGGGAGCGGGCGACGGGCGGGTGGCGGCCCTGGGCGGCGCCCGGCCGGCGGCCTGGCGGGAGCACGGCGGACCGGACCCGCGTACCTGGCGTCGGTGGGACGACCTTGCCGCGGCGGAGCGGGACGGCGTTGCCCACGCTCGTTACGCGGCGGCGGTTCCACCCAACGTCTCCCTTCCGCGGACCCCGGCCAGACGGCTGCTCACCGGAATGGACGCACTGGTGCCGGTCCCGGTTGCCGTAGCGTCGCATACGTCGTCATGAAAGTGGTTCGCAACACCCGGTTAGGTGTTCTGCGCCACCGTTCTGGCCTGTCTCAGTGTGCTCGCCGCGGCACCGGTCGCGAACAGTGCCGTCAGGCCGGCCACCGTCGCGGTGACCGGGTCGGACGCATACCCCGATGCCACATCCAGCAGCGGCGGCACGCACGCCAGCACGGTCACCACCCAGGTGCTCGTCGCGGCGCTGAGACCCGTCCGCACCGCGTGCAGCAGGAACACCCCGAGCAGCAGCTGGATCAGGTTCTGGATCGGGTCCAGCGGCAGCCCGAGCACCGAGCCTCCGGTGTCCCCGCCGAACCGGGTCAGCGCGAAGCCGAACAGGCCGATCGACGCGTAGCCGGTGCCCAGGGCCGTCGCCGCGTGCGCCAGCCAGCCGGTCGGTCGTGACTCGTGTAAGGGGACGTACCCGTCGAAGTGCCGTTCGAACCACCAGAACACGATCAGCGCCGGTGCGGCCAGCAGCGCGAGTGCCATCAGCGTCTTGGGCGCGGTGAGCCAGGCGAACACATCCACCGGGCTCGCCGGTAGATAGACCAGCGCCACGACCAGCAGCATCGCGGCCAGGAACAGCAGGTACAGGCTCATCGGGGCGCGCATGGCGAACCGCACGGCGGGGCCGATCCGGGGCGCGCCCGTGAGCCTGGCCAGCGGGCGCGCGAACAGCCCCAGCAGGCACAGCTGCACCGCGCCGAGCAGCAGCACCGGCAGGACCGGGGCCGCGAGAGCCGGCGGCGCGCCCGGCGTGCCGAGCAGATTCGGATCGGCACCGCCGGCCGTCGTCAGCGCGACGAGCCCGGCCAGCGCCGTCACCCCGGCGACCACGAGCCGCGTGCGCCCGGCGGACAGGATCCGGCCGAAGGACACCTGCTGCGCGAGCAGCGCCAGCCCGAAGGCGCCGAGGTAGCGCGGCACCGGTGTGCCGAGCCAGTCGGCGCCCAGTTCGGCGAGGACGACGAGGCCCAGCAGGCCGGCGGTGGTGGCCGTGGCCGCGCGGCGGTGCAGCGCCACCATCAGCGGCGTGGCGACGACGGTGAGCAGGTAGACCGCGAGCAGCCAGAGTGGGTGCAGCGCGATCCGGACAATGGCGGCGTTGGTGCCGCCCGGGATGCCCAGCAGCTCCAGCGCGAGCGGCACGACCAGCGCGACTACCACGAACACCAGCGCCGGGCGAAGCAGCCAGCTCGCCCGGTGCGCGAGGTACTGCCGGTACCCGCCGCCGCTGTGCCGCACCGCGCGCCACCCGGCGGCGTTCGCCCGGCCGCCGGCGAAGAAGAACACCGGGGCGAGTTGCGCGAGCCACGTGAACGGCCACAACCACGCCTCGTCCGCGCCCGCCCAGCGAGCCAGCGCGATCACGGACTCGCCCAGGATGAGCAGCACCAGGCTCAGCACCCCGAGCGTCACCCACGGCGACGACGGACCCGGTGCGGAAGTGGTGACCAGCGGTCGTGCCGGATGTGCGCGGCGTGTCTGCAGCCAGCCACGCAGCCGGAACACGAGCAGGCAGCCGATCATCGCGACACCTGCCAGCATCGGCCCGACCGGGTCGCCGACCGGCGGCCCCCACCGCTGGTGCCACGAGTTGACGACGAGACCGGCCGTGTACAGCGACGCGACCACGTCGCACGTGCCGGGCGAGCCCATCGGGTTGAGGTGACACATGGCGTGCATGTCCGTGGACAGCCGGGCGTCGAGGCTCGCCCGGATCGCCGGGTCCAGCGGCTGGCCCACCTTCTCGGAGTACCGGAGCAGGTCGTAGCCGAGGTCGTGGGCCTTGCACGGCACCGCGTAGTTCCATTTGGTGTTGTCGTCGCCCCAGGGCGTGGAGCAGCCACCGTCGAGGTGCACGGCGCGGACCGTGCCGTCCGGGGCGGCCATCGCGCCCGGCCTGACGCCCGTGACCTGCGTGAAGTCGGCGGGCAGCAGGCTCAGCGCGGTCGGCTGGGGGCCGGGATGGGTCAGGGCTTCGATGGCGCGCTCGGCCGCGGCGGCCCCGCCGGTGGGCGGGCCGTGGTCGGGGGGCGCCGCCGGCCTTGACGCGACGAAACCGAACCCCAGCAGGGCAAGGATCAGCACGAGCAGCCAGCCCGAGGTGGACAGGCGACGCCTTAGGCGCGGGGTGTCGGCTGGGGCGATCATCAGCTCCAGGGTGGCACTGTCGGCGGGGTTCCGGCATGCGGGAAACCCCTGGAATCCAGGTCGAGTCGCCACCTTAGTGGTTCGTGCTGTCGCCGATCGACGCCCCTTCGGGCCCCCTGCCGCTCGCCATCCGCACCTGGTTGCGCCCGCCCTCCTTGGCCTCGTAGACGGCGGCGTCGGCCGCCTGCAGCAGCGTCTCGATCGTACGGCCGTGTGCCGGATAGACGGCGACGCCGATCGAGGTGGTGCGCCCGGCGACCGTGGTGCGGCCGCCACGCTTGTCCGTGGTCGGAATGTGTAGTTCGGCCACTGCCGCCCGGATCCGTTCGGCCGTGTGGCCGGCCGCGCCGTTGTCGATTTCCGGCAGCAGTACCACGAACTCCTCGCCGCCGAACCGGCCGATCACGTCGCCGGGCCTGGTGACCTCGTCGAGTTGCTGCGCGACCATCCGGAGCACGTCGTCGCCCGCCGGGTGGCCGAACGTGTCGTTGATCCACTTGAAATGGTCGAGGTCGATCATCAGCACGGCCAGGCCGTGCTCCGCCTTGCTCGCCCTGGCCATCGAGCGCTGTGCGGCCTCGGTCCAGCCACGCACGTTGAACACGCCGGTCTTCGGGTCGGTGCGCGCCTCCGACTGCAGCTGGTTGATCTCCGCGAGCCGGTTGCCGACCACGCTGACCAGCACCAGGATCACGATCGCGGGCATCAGGTTCACCAGCAGGATCGCGGCGATCGTGCCGAGCCCGATGGTGGACAGGTCGAGCAGGTTGTCCGATTTGCTGCCCAGCACGTTGCGCAGCGTCGGGTTGGACGTGCCGCCGAGCGCGAGCAACGCGCCGATCACGATCACCTGGAGCCCCGCGTAGGCGAGGCCGACGAGCATCAGCGTGCCGAACAGCCGAAGCTGGTTGGCCTGGTCGAGTCGCGCGAGGTCGTCGCCGGCCAGCAGCTGGAACAACCGGTCCGCGACGAGCGCGGACATCGCGTGGGTGAGCGTGGTGAACACGAACTTGTGCGGGGCGCGGCGGGAGTTGAACCACCGTTGCATTCGGACGATGGCCAGCAGGATCAGCGTCAGGTACAGCGGAAGCAGCAGCGCGGCGGGGAAAATCCAGATGCCGGAGAGGTCGATGTGGACGGCCACGATCCGATTGCGACGACGCTCCTCCTGGCGCCTGGTGAGCTGGATCTGCGCGGTCACGCAGACCGCCAGCGCGCCCAGGCGCACCCAGTCGATCGTGGACGCCGGACCTGCCGTCGCTATTCCGTAGACCAGCGCCGAAACCGCGAATAGCTCCCAGCAGATGAGGAATGTGACCATCGGGCGCGGTTTCGTCCACAGCTCCCACTGGCTGGGTTTCTTCGGTTTCTGCCGCGTTTTCCGGGGCGGCTGTCTTCCGTTCACCGAAAGGTCTGCCGCGGTGTCGCCCGGCGTCGCCCCATGCCCATTCCTGGAATAATCGGAAAGAGTGCTATCCGTAGCCTGTTGGTTCTCGTCGGTTAGCATCTGCTGCCGGTGGCTTCGGGAGGTGAACAAGGCGATCACGTTCCTCCCGCTTCTTGTTCCGTGGGCGGGTGAAGTATGGTTGCGCCCACCACGGTGAGATTCGGACTGGCAGTAGGTATCATCCCACCACCCGGTTCCCGCTGGTCCCACGGTATCCCTGTGGGAGAATCAGGATGTATTCGGATGCGAACCTTCGACCAGTGATCCAGTAATTTTCCCACAAAGTGCGGAGATCAGGGTGGCTCGTTCCCGGTGCTTGGAGGTGTTTCCGCGATGCGCGACCGCGAGGCGTGAGTTCACTGAGCGTGTGTTGTCGATCGTTCTGCGTTGATGAGGAGGTGCTCCGCGATGCGTGACCGCGAGGCGTGAGCTTGTTGAAAAGGTGATCGTTTGGTGTTATTGCGGGGAGGTGTGCACGTAATGCGTGACCGCGAGGCGTGAGTACCGGCTCATCATTGTTTCCGTGTGGTTTCTTTATTCGTAGTGGAGGTGGCTTTGATGCGCGACCGCGAAGCGTGAGAATCAGCAGCGAACCAGAGCGCTCGCAGCGGCGTATCCGGTTCCCAGACATGGGTCAGCTACCTATGGCCGCCGGCGCGAGGACCCGAACCCGGGCCCAGGAAACAGCGACAGGCACGGCCAGCAGCACGCCGGCGATACCGGCGAGCGCGACCGTGCCCGCGGCGGAACCCGTCACCTGGGCGACGGCACCGCCCAACGCGACGCCGACACCCTGCGCCACCCGCAGGCCGGTCCGGTAGACACCGCTGGCCGCACCGCGCATTTCGTTCGGGACCCAGGTCGAGAACGTCGCGGTGACCGTGATGATGTAGGCGCCGATGGCGCCGGCGAGCATGAGCAGCACGAGGGCGAGACCGAGCGCTGGTTTCGCCATGAAGCCCAGCAGCGTCGCGACCGAGCCCAGCGCGAGCACGCCGAGCAGGCGCGTCCTGGTCTGGGCGGAGACGAAGTGGGACAGCAGGAACGCGCCCACGACGAAGCCGAGTGGGTCCGCGGCGAGCAGCCAGCCCACCGCCTGCTGTGACTGACCCATCTCGTGTGCCAGTGGAGCCGCGAGCCCTTCCGGCACCACGGCGAGACCCACCAGCCACGACAACCCGATCAGTACGCGCAGCGGCCGCTGGCCCGCTACCCATCGGATGGAGCCGAACCAGCTGTCCTGCTTGCTGCCCGCGGGCGGGCGGTGGACGACCCAGCAGCGCACGACGACCGCGGAGACGAGGAAGGTCGCCGCGTCCAGCGCGAGCGCCCACGAGGTGCCGACAGCCGTGACCAGCAGGCCACCGCCGCCGAGACCGAGCAGCATCACCGTGTTCGTGGTGATGCCGCGCAGATCCTGGCTGCGCAGGTACAACTCGTCGTCGGTGAATACTTCACGAGTGACGGCGTTCTGGGCCGCGTTCGCCGGTGCTCCCGCCAGTTGGACGCAGACCAGCAGAATGCACAGCATGGCCAGCGGCATGGCGGGGATCGCCATGCAGCCGACGAGGATCCCCTGGACCGTGGCCGACGCCGACAGCACCGCGCGCCGCGGGTAGCGGTCCGCGAGCTGGGACAGGCCCAGGCCGCCGGCAAGGGCGGGCAGGAAGGTGAGCGCGTAGACGACGGCCGCCCACAGTGGCGAACCCGTACGGCTGTAGACCATGATCGCGAGCGCGACCTTGGCCAGCTGGTCGCCCGCGGAGGACTGCGCTTCGGCAAACCAGAGCGCGCGATACTCCACGTTGCGCAGGGTGGTGCGCAACCGTGGTTTCGCGCGCGGTTTCACCTTCTACCCACTCCCCCTGGACGTCTGCGCTCTTGCTCTGCCGGGGTGAACCTGCCGGCTCACCACAGCGACAGGAGCGACAACAGCAAGTATGCCGTTCACTCCCCGCAGGCGAACAGTCACACCGCGACCATGTAGGCCATTAAACCCATCCATAGGGGGCCTGTCACTGCCGCACAGCCAATCGACGCAGACGGACGGTATCAAGTACGACCAGTCGGCGAGTAAGTCTGGGCTGATCGGTACTCACTCGTTCGGCGCTGTGTGTGACCGTTCGTCGTCATGGCCGGTCCGCACTCCCGGCCAGGGGCGAACACTGTGGGTGAGGGACAGTGGCGGCCGGATGGCCGGCCGGTGGGGAGTGAGGACCATGAGCATGCAACTGGCGGGCTTGCAGGACAGGGCAGTGGTGGTGACGGGCGCGGGCCGCGGCCTCGGCGAGGCGTTCGCCACCCATCTCGCGCACGCGGGGGCCAAGGTCGTCGCGAACGACGTCGACGCCGACCTGGCCGACCGCACCGCCCGGAACATCAGAGCCCATGGTGGCGAGGCTGTGGCCAGCGGGCATACCGTGACCGATCCAGCACAGGCGGAGGCACTGGTACAGCAGTGCGTGGCCGAGTTCGGGTCGATCGACGGCCTCGTCAACAACGCCGGGTTGAACTACGAGGCGCTGCCGTGGCACGAAGACGTCGAGCGAGTTCGCGAACTGGTGGAGGTCAACGTCCTGGGGGTGATGTACACCGGCATCGCGGCCGTGAAGGCGATGGTCGAGCAGGGGCGCGGCGGTGCCATCGTGAACGTTGCCTCGGGGGCGTCGCTGGGGCAGCGGAAGCTGGGCGTGTACTCGGCGAGCAAGGGCGCCGTGGCGTCGCTGACGTACTCCTGGGCGCTGGACCTGGAGGAGGTGGGCATCCGGGTCAACGCGATCTGCCCGGTGGCGCACACCCGCATGGTCTGGAAGTCGGAACGCTCGCTGCGCAACTGCCCGCCGGACCGCACCCCGTCGCGCATCGCCCCGCTGGTGCTGTTCTTGCTGTCCGACGACGCCGACGGCATCACCGGTCAGCTCGTGCGCTGCAACGGGCCGCAACTGCACATCATGGGCCAGCCGTACCTCAAGAACCCGATCCTGGAACGCCAGGTATGGGACACGGAGACGGTCCGCCGCGCCTTCGACGAGGTGTTCAGCGCCCACCTGGAGCCCTACGGGCTGGAGAAGCGCGTCCCGCCGCGGCTGCGCAAGTGGACGGAGTCGGCGCCGCAAACCCCACTCCGTACGGCGTAGCCGCCCGGGCCGGCCATGCCGACGTGGCTTTGCGGTCGGCTGGCCGGGGTAGCAGGGAGGTATGTGGGAGTGGCCACCCCGGCCATTCTCGGGACACGGCGACCGACGTGACCGAGAAGTCCGAACCGGCCCCGCGAGGGGGCTCGTCCACCATCGCTTGCCCGCACCGGCGACGGCCAGGGTCCTATGGCCCTGTTCGCACCGGCCATCGGTAACTTCGGCGCCAATCGGCGGCCGAGTGGGGCCGCCGGCGCTACGACGAAACCAGCGGCAGCGGGTTGCGCACCGCCTGGGCGACGCCGTCGCTGGCCAGGGCCGTCGCGACGCGTTCCGGGGTCGGGCGGCCGTACGACGTCGTGCGCTGGACCAGCGGGCGGCCCAGCGGCTCGACCATCGACGCGAGTTCGCTGATCGTCTTGTACGAGCCGTTGTTCGCGCCCGCCATGCGGCTGATCGTCTCCTCCATCAGCGTGCCGCCCAGGTCGTTCACACCGCCCTGGAGCACGGCGCGGCAGGCCTCCTCGCCGAGTTTCACCCAGGAGCACTGGATGTTGTCGATCAACCCGTGCAGCAACAGCCGCGCCAGGGCGTGGACCGCACGGTTCTCCCGCACCGTCGTGCCGGGACGGGCCAGACCCGCCAGGTAGATCGGCGCGTTCTGGTGGATGAACGGCAGCAGCACGAACTCCGTGAACCCCGGCCGCCCGTTGCGCTCCAGCGACCGCCGCTGCAGATCGGCGATCAGCTTGATGTGCCCGACCCAGTGGGCAGGCGTGTCGACATGTCCATACATCATCGTCGACGTGGTCGGGATGCCGAGTTCGTGGGCCGTCGAGACCACCTCGATCCAGCTCGACGTCGGCAGCTTGCCCTTCGTCAGGACCCACCGGATGTCGTCGTCGAGGATCTCGGCCGCCGTGCCCGGCAGGGAGTCCACCCCGGACTCGTGGGCGCGGGTCAGCCAGTCCCTGATGGACAGGTTCGTGCGCGACGCGCCGTTCACGACCTCCATCGGGCTGTACGAGTGCAGATGGATGTCCGGCTGCCGGCGCTTCACCTCGGCTGCCAGGTCGAAATACGCCGTGCCGGGCATGTCCGGGTGAATACCGCCCTGCATGCAGATCTCGGTCGCGCCGGCCTCCCATGCCTGGTCCACCCGTTCGCCCACCTGCGACAACGACAACGTGTAGGCATCGGCGTCCGTGCGTCGCTGGGCGAACGCGCAGAAACGGCAACCGGTGTAGCACACGTTGGTGAAGTTGATGTTCCGCGTCACCACGAACGTCACGTCGTCGCCGACCGTGTCGCGTCGCAGTCCGTCGGCCAGCTCGGCCAGGGCGTCGAGTTGGGCGCCGTCCGCGTGCAGCAGTGCGAGAGCGTCCTCATCGGACAGTCCGGCCGGGTCCTTTTCCGCCCGGCGTAAGGCTGCGGCGATGTCGGTATCCATCCGGCGAACGGCGGTGGGCACCTTCTCCGCGAGCTCGTTCCAGTCGCCGTACACCGAGTCGAAGTCGCTGCGGCGATCACCGGTCCGGCCGACCGTGTCCACCTCGACGTGCAGATCGGTGCGCCCGTGCTGCTGCCAGCCGCCGTCCGGCTCCTGCCACGGCCGTCCTTCGGGCCTGACGTCCAGCGCCAGCCCGGTTTCGGGGTCGGCCAGGGCGGCGACGTGGCCCGCGACGACATACTCCGGGTAGATCGTCAGCCGCTCGCGCAGCTCGAATCCGGCGGCCGAGGTCTGCCTTGCCAGTTCGTCGATCTGCGGCCACGCGCGGTCCGGGTTCACATGGTCCGGCGTGAGCGGCGAAACCCCGCCCCAGTCGTCGATTCCCGCGCGCAGCATCATCGCGTACTGGCTGCCGATCAGGTTCGGCGGCGCCTGGATGCGCATTCTCGGGCCGAGTACCAGACGTGCGACGGCGATCGTCGCGGCCAGTTCCTGGAGGTCCGCGTCCGGCGTGGCGCGCATCTTCGTGTCCGGCTTGGCGCGGAAGTTCTGCACGATCACTTCCTGAATGCCGCCGTAGGCCCGCGCCGCCTTGCGGATCGCGAACAGCGCGTCCGCGCGCTCCTCGTAGTTCTCGCCGATCCCGATGAGAATCCCCGTCGTGAACGGAACCGCACAGCGCCCAGCGTCCTCGAGCACACGCAACCGCACCGCTGGATCCTTGTCGGGCGAGCCGTAGTGCGGTCCGCCGCGCTCGCTCCACAGGCGGTCCGCCGTGGTCTCCAGCATCATGCCCATCGACGGCGCGACCGGCTTGAGCCGCTGCAGGTCCTGCCACGTCAGCACGCCGGGGTTGAGGTGCGGCAGCAGGCCGGTCTCCTCCAGTACGAGGATCGCCATCGCGCGAACGTAGGACAGCGTGTCGTCGTAGCCGTGCGCGTCGAGCCACTCGCGCGCCGCCGTCCAGCGGTCCTCCGGCCGGTCGCCGAGGGTGAACAGGGCTTCCTTGCAGCCCATGGCCGCGCCCTGCCTGGCGATCTCGAGCACCTCGTCCGGGGAGAGGAAGGGTGCGTCCACCTTGCCCGGCACCGTCGCAAACGTGCAGTATCCGCACCGGTCGCGGCACAGGCGGGTGAGCGGGATGAAAACCTTGCGGCTGTAGGTGACGATGCCTTCACGACCGGCCGCGGCCAGCCCGGCATCGCGGATACGCGACGCGTGCCCGGACAGTGTTTCGAGGTCCTCATCGCGGGCGTGCAACAACACGGTGGCCTCGGCGATGTCCAGCGTCTTGCCGTCCCGGGCACGTGCAAGGGCCCGCCGCATCGCGGATGCGGTCGGCCGCTCATCGCCAGGGCCCAGGGCGGCGCCCGCGGGAGTGGCGGGAGTTCCGGCGGGCGTGGTCGGGCGGTCCTGCGAATGAGCGGAAGCCATGCGGTCAACGTAGGTCCGGCGCCGGAAGCTTCTCTATCGCCGCTTCGGGAATATCTGGTGCATGCACTGAAACACATACGTTTCCGCAGTTCAGCGCGGGTTGTGTCATTGCGGCTGCCGTTCGCCGGGTGTATTACCTAAAGTGTGGCATCGGTCGTCGGGAAGAGGATCAACGGGCGGACGTACTACTACCTCGTCTCGTCGGAACGGGTCGCCGGCAAGCCGCGGATCACCGCGCAGCGCTACCTCGGCTCGGCAGAGGACCTCGCCGCGGCGATCGACGGTGCGGGTGCATTGCCGGAGCACACGCGGCACCTCGATTTCGGCGCTGTCGCCGCCGTCTGGTCCACCCTGGAGCGACTCCAGCTCGCCGACGCGATCGACGACGCGCTCAGCGCTGACACCGGCAGCGCTCCGCAGCGAAGGCCCGCCGTGGAAGGCAAGCGCGGCCGGGGGAGAGGTGCGCGGGCCTCGGTGGGCACCCACATCGCCGTTGCCGTCCTGCACCGCGCCACGGCGCCGGATCTGCCGTTCGACGAGTGGTGGGCCGGTACCGCCGCCGCGCGTTTCGTGCGGCCGCGACTGGCCCCGGACGCGGTGCGTGATCAGGAATTCTGGCGCGTGACCCGCCAGCTGACACGAGAGCAGTTGGAAAAGATCGAGGAAGGCGCATCCGCGCGGGTGCGGGCCGCACTGGCTGAGCCGTCGGCGCACGGGGCCGGCGCTGCGGACCTGCCCGCCCGTTCGGAGGCGGACGCGACCCTCGCCGTCGATATCCCCAACTTCGCGACCTACGCCGAATCCGACACAGCGGACGCGACGCTCGCCGGCCTCAGCGCCGTCGTCACGCGCGACGGGGCCATCCCCCTCGTGTCGCACCTCTACCGGCGTGACGCCGCCGGCGTGCTGCCCTTCGGGGTGGAGGCGGATCGGCTCGCCGCCCGGCATCAGGGCGAGGTGACCATCGTGTTCGACACGGGGCAACACGCACAGCTCGACCTCGACTCGGGGCTGCACTACGTCGGCGCGCTCCCCCTCGGCGACTACCCGGCCCTGCTCGCCCGCCCCGCCGCGGCGCGCCGGCCCGTGGATCCAGCGCGCTTCGCCGGGCTGACCGCGCTCGACACGCGTGCCGTGGTCTTCGGCAGGCATCGGCGCGTCATCCTCACCCACTCGGCTCGCCAGCAGGCCGCGCAGGTCCGCGGTTTCGCCCAAGCCCTCTCCGGCGCCACGCGCCAGCTCGACGGTCTCGCGCTGGCACTGGCCACCGGGCGCAACCGCCGCCCCCGCGAGCAACTGCTCACCGACATCGCCCGCATCACCCGCGTGCGCTGGGTCGACCGTGTCCTCACCGCACGCCTCACGGGCAGCAAACCCGGCGAACTGCGGCTGGAGTACCGCATCGACGAGGCCGCCCGCGCGCGCCTGCACGAGGAGTTCTTCGGCAAACAACTCCTCGTCACCGACCACGACGACTGGCCGGTGCTGGACGTCATCACCGCCTATCGCGCCCGCTTCCGGCTCGACTCGACGTTCCGCATGCTCAACGGCTCGTTCGTGAGCGCCCCGGCCCCACGCTGGGACTGGACCGAGCACCGGATCGCTGTGCACTCCCTGGTCAGCGTGCTGGCCACCGCGATAACCCATCTCATGCGGCACGAAGCCGACCGCGCCGGGCTCGACCTCGCCGTGCGCGAACTGATAGACCAGCTCACCCGCATCGGCGAGACGGTGCTGCGCTACCCGTCGACCGGCGGCCGGCCCCGCACCCGGCGCGTCCTCACTTCGCTGTCACCCGAGCAGCAGCACCTCTACGACCTCTTCGGCCTCGCCAAGTACGCGCCGTGACTCAGCCGAGCGGCCCGCTCGCCAGCCGGTCGACGCTCAGCTGCGGCCGGCCTCCCGCATGCTCACTGGTGAGCGCGGCAGCGGTGACCGCGAGCCGCGCGGCCACCCGAAGGGGCTTGCCGGTGACGAGGGCGTAGGTCAGCGTCGCGACCAGCGCGTCGCCCGCGCCCGTGGTGTCGACGACGTCCACTGTGGTCAGTGGCAGGAACTCGTGCCCGTCGCGGGCGACGAACACGTTGCCCTGACCGGAGACTTCGAGCACGGCGAGCGAGAGTCCGTACTCGAGCAGGGCTTCGCCGACCTCGACGGCGGTCCGCACATCGCGAATCTCCCTGCCTGCCCACAGTCCGGCCTCACGCGCGTCGGCGCGCAGGATATCGGCGTGGCGCAACAACTCCTCGCCGGGCGATCCGTCGAGGACGACCTTGACACCGGCGGCGCGGCCGAGCCGGGCCGCTTCGAGCGCTGCCTCAGGCGGTTGCTGCAGTTGCACGATGACGGCCTGCGCCGCGTAGATGTGCTCGGAGGCCGCGAACACGTCCCGCTCGGTGACGAGCACGTCGTGGGGGACGTGCTCGAGGTAGCGCCACTGGCCGTGGTCGTCCACGACGTCGACGATCAGCGCGGTCTCCGCACCGGGCCGGCGGACGACTTGCGACACGTCGATGTGGTCGGCCTTCGCGCCGGACAGCAGTTGCTCGCCGACGTGGTCGTCACCCACCACACCCACGAGCGAGACCGGCATCCCCAGCTGGGCGAGCCCGACGGCCTGGTTCGCGCCCTTGCCGCCCAGCAGCTCACGGCGCGTGCGCACCGCCGCGGAATCACCGGACTCCGGGAACTCCGCGGTGCGCAGCACGAGATCACGGGCGATCTGGCCGATCACGACGACGGTCACCTGGCGCGGCTATCCCTTCCACGGAGCGGAGGTTTGGGTGATCTCGAGCCGGGGTAGGCAATGATCACCCGCGTTCTTCGGCCGGAGAGCTGTTGTCCCGGCCGCGCCAGGCGGCGTGACCGTTGTGCCCCCTCCGGTCACGCCGCCTCATACCTTCGCGAAGTCGGGCCGCGGCTGCTCCGAATCGTCGGTGCGGGCGGAGTCACGATCGGCGTCGCGGCTGTGGCGCGTGGTGCTCTGCCGCTTCTCGGCGAGCTCCGGACCGCCCCACTGGTCCTGGTCCTTGTCTTCGAAGCGGTGCCTGCCCATAGCGGCGTCCTCCCGGGTCGACAGTGCATTCGGGAGTTCCCGCATCAGGCGGTTTCGAAACGAGCCTGCCTGATCGCGGCGGACGCCGTGCGTCAGGCAGGGACCTGCCCAAGCCGGGCAAGCTGGAGGTCGTCGGCGCGGATGGGCTCGCCACAGTCTTCACAGACAGCGCGGACATGCAGCTCGGCGCCGCACACGTGCCGCCAGACGGTGGGCGGCGGACCCTGCGTGACGTAGCGATCCCCCCACTCCATGAGCCCTTGGAGGATTGGAACCAGCGCACGACCGGACTCTGTCGGAACGTACTCGTACCGCGGCGGGTGAGCCTCGTACTGCTGCTTCTCGAGCACGCCCGCGTCCACCAGTTTGCGCAGCCGAGTGGCCAGAATGTCGCGGCTGGCGCCTGTGTTGTAGGCGATCTGGTCGAACCGCCGAACCCCCAGCATGATCTCGCGCAGCGACAGCAGCGTCCACCGCTCGCCGATCACACCCAGCGCGTTGGCAATCGAACACTCCCGTCCCACCACGAACGACACCTCCTCGCAACGCTGTCAGTTCCGCCCGCCGCGGCGCGCTACCCGACGACGACGTCCGGCTCCCGGTCGACGCGAAGTCTTGAATTCCAACTTAGCACGTGAAACTGTAGGTAGGAATTTCCAACTTAGGAGGAAGCGTGCCTAGGAACCGTGACGACCACCCAACGCTGAACCAGCGACCCAAACCCCGGCTGATCGATGCCGGCTGGCTCCGCCGGACAGCCCTCGAAGCGGGCGCCGACGACATCGGCTGCGTCCCGCTGGACCACCCAGACCTCACTGGGGAACGGCCGCATGTCGAGTACGCCCTGCCGGGCACGCGTAGCCTGATCTCGATCGTCGTCCGGATGAACCGTGACAACGTTCGGTCGCCCGCTCGGAGTGTCGCCAACCAGGAGTTCCACCGGAGCGGCGAGATCATCAACGAGGCCGCCCGTGACATCACCCGCGCGCTCCAGGACGCCGGGCACCGGGCGATCAACCCCTCCGCCACGTTTCCGATGGAGATGGACCGTTATCCGGGCCGGATCTGGGTCGTCGCGCACAAGACAGTCGCCGTCGCGGCCGGCGTGGGGGCGATGGGCATTCACCGCAACGTGATCCACCCGCGCTTCGGCAACTTCATCCTGCTCGCCACGCTCCTCGTGGACGCCGACATCACGGAGTACGGCCGGCCGCTGGACTACAACCCCTGCCTGGAATGCAAACTGTGCGTCGCCGCGTGTCCGGTCGGGGCGATCGGCAAGGATGGCGCCTTCGACTTCCGCGCGTGCGCCACCCACAACTATCGCGAGTTCATGGGCGGTTTCACCGACTGGGTCGAAACCGTCGCCGACAGCCAGGACGGCGCGGACTTCCGCGCCCGCGTGAGCGACTCCGAGAACGCCTCGATGTGGCAGAGCCTTTCCTTCAAGGCCAACTACAAAGCGGCCTACTGTATGGCGGTCTGCCCCGCCGGCGAGGACGTACTCGAGCCCTACCTCGAGGACCGCAAGCGGTTCATGGACCTCGTGCTTCGCCCACTGCAGCACAAGACGGAGACGATCTACGTACAGCCGGGCTCACCCGCGAAGGATCACGTCGAGCGCCGCTTCCCGAACAAGAAGGTCAAAGAAGTCTGATTGCGGTCGACTCGATCGGGGTAAGTCCACGTGCGGAACACCACACTCCCGAGCCGGGAAGAAAGCAAGACCGGTGTCCGTTGTTAGTGCGGTTGGTCCGCACTGTCGTGCCTGAACTCCACCCACGCGAGCAGGTCGGGCCCTGTCTGAACACAAACCAGGAGAGGAGGCGGCAGATGAATCGAGATCACATCGACTGGCGGCATCGCGCCGCCTGCCGGGACGAGGACCCCGAGCTGTTCTTTCCCGTGTCCGAAATGGGACCGGGCGCCCGGCAGGTCGCGCAGGCGAAGGCCGTCTGCGCACGCTGCCCGGTTCGATCCGACTGCCTGAGCCATGCCCTCGACAACGGGCTGGACCACGGCATCTTCGGTGGCACAACCGAGAGCGAGCGGCGCAAGCTCTTCCGTCACACGCGCGCCGAGGCCGCGTGAGCCGGTTCACGCCTGCGCTGTACAGAGCTGTCTGAGCGTGCTAAACAGGGGTTGCCTGCGGTTGAGACCATAGCCGCCGCTTCCAGTGGACGCTGCGCTCGACCGAAAGGGCACTCTCGTGAGTATCGCCACTCTGTTGCACGTCAGCTCGTCCGAGTCGAGGCCGGGCACCACCGTTGTGCACGTCGTGGGCGAGATCGACGCCTCGACGGTGCCGGAAATGGCGCTGGCACTGGACTCGGCCTGGAAATCCGGGCCGCGAGCCGTGGTGCTCGACCTGTCGCACGTCGAGTTCCTCGGCACCGCGGGGCTCACCGAAATCCTGCGTGCGATCGAGCGCGCGGACGCCGCACACGCGACGTTCCGCATCGTCACCGGCGGGCGTTCTGTCGTCCGCGCGCTCGACGTGCTCGGGTCACGGTTGCCCACGAGCCCGGACCTTGCCCATGCCCTGTCGGACTGACCTGTGAGATATTGATCCCGTGAGTACAGTCGATTCGTCCCAAGCCGAGCCCCCGGGCGGCCAGACCGTCAGTGTGACCGTGGAGAAGCACGGTGGGGCCTCGGTCGTCGTGGTGTCCGGCGACATCGACATGGTGACCGCACCGGAATTCGAGAAGGCTCTGATCAGCGCGGTGCGCGAGCGCCCGGACAGGCTCGTCGTGGATCTCACCGGAGTCGCTTTTCTCGGCTCGGCGGGCCTGACCGCATTGGTCGCCGCCCGCCAGGAAGCCGGCGAAACCACCGCGGTGCGCGTCGTCGCCAAGAGCAGCGCCACCGCGCGGCCACTCCAGCTCACCGGTCTGGATCAGGAGATCCCGCTTTTCGCCACACGTGAGGAAGCCCTCGGCGACTGAGCCGGGTCGCCGACAGTTGTGTCCACAATGGATTCGGGACCGGTTCGGTGAAACGCGGCCCCTGCTAGGAGCGGTCCAGATCCCTCGCGGTGAAGCCCCGGACCAGTTCGGCGGGGTCGGTGCCCAGTGCGTCCGCGACCCGGACGATCGTCTCGAACGTCGGGTTGGCAAGACCGCGCTCGATGTCGCTGATCCCGGAATGCGCGATGTCGAGCCGATGGGCCAGTTTCTCCTGCGTCAGGCCGGGCACGGCCGTGCGCGCGGCGAGCACGCGACGCCCGAGTTCTTTGGACGCGGGGGAGGGACTGGACGGCCTCGGCACGCGCTCCAGGTTGGCCCGATCTTGTTCCCCGAACCACAGAACATGATCTTACGTACATAGTGGTACGATCATGTCCGAAAATGTGATCGCAAGGGACGCGGCATGCCGCGGCGTGGCTAAGGGGGTGTTTTCGACGTCACGGCCATTCGTTGATCGGCCAACGGCGAAACAACCCGTAGGACGACCTGGCTTCTGGTCCACTGCGGCGGCTCCCTAAGGGCTTGCCTCGGCCAGCGCCAGCGCGTACTCCGGCCACCACTGACCGGCGTCCGGCGCCCCCGGGCGGCACGTGCCGTCCGACGTGCCGGGGCTCTTGATCCACAGGAACGCATCCACCTGTGGATCTCCGGTGCCGGTGGTCGGCGCGTGACCCAGCGCGCGGCCGGGCGGGTTGCACCACGCCGGCCCGTCCGTCCCGCCGGCGGGACCATTGCCGTTGCGGCTGGTGTCCACCACGAAATGCGCGCCGTTGAGCCGGGACGCCACCGCGCGGCCGTAGCTCACGACATCCGCGGTGGCATAGAAGTTCGACACGTTCAGGGCGAAGCCGGCCAGCCTCCCGACGCCCGCCGTGCGCAACGCGTCCGCCAGTCCGGCCGTGTCCGAGATCCAGCCAGGGTTGCCCGCGTCGAGGTACACCTTCGCGCCGGCCCGCGTCAGGGTCGCGCCCGCCTCCGCCAGCAGGCCGAGGCGCTCGGCGCGTTGCTGTGGCGCAAGGCATCCGTCGAGCGCACCGGCCACCGCGTCCGGTTCGAGGATCAGCGTCGGGCGCGTGCCGCTGATGCCCCGGCCCACCGCCGCGACCCACGCGCGGTAGGCCGTGGCGTCCGGCGCGCCGCCCGCGGAGAACCCGGCGCAGTCCCGCGCCGGGATGTCGTAGGCGACCAGCACCGCGGTGCGTTTCGCATTCCCGGCGCGCGTGACCTGGTCCCGTGCCTGAGCCTCGACCCGTGTCACATCCGTGGTGAGCCATTTCGCCTGCGGTCGACGCGAAATCTTGGCGATCTGGTCCGCGTCCGCGGCGCGGCCGCCCTGCCGCCAGGTCGCCTCCTGCAACGCGGCCGCGGACGTCTGGTCCACATAGAAACCACCATCCGCGGGGGCGTCGTCGGACGCCGGGGCCGCGGCACAGCCGGCCAGCAGCAGAACCAAGCTCACGACGGCCACGCGCACGCGCGTCATGGTACTTGGACCCACCTCGCCACCGAGGGCACACCGGCCGCGTCCGTCACGAACAACATGTAGTTGCCCGGCGGGACGATCGCGGGATCGCCGGGCACGGTCACCGTCAGCTGACCATCCTTTGTGGACATGTCCAGTGCGATCGACCGCTGCTCCACGTCGGTCACGTGCGTCACCGCACTGGGCCGGATCAGCCGCGCCTTGACGATCCGCGACGCGTCCGGCGACGCGAAGGTCGCGGTCCGGCCGCGCGCCACGGTCGCCGGGCCGTCCGTGATCACCGGCCGCGCGCCGCCCTGGTACAGGTACGGCGGCGTGAAGATCTCGATGCGCTGCTCGAACGGTGCGGTGATCGTGTTCTTCGCGTCCGAGAACAGCGGGTTGGATCCCAGCG
>DASZUO010000074.1:0-37193 GCA_035547575.1 Amycolatopsis sp.
CGCTCCGGCCGGCGGCCCCGGCGCATAGCAGCGAATTAGAACGCCGACGCCGATACATATCGCCAGTCGACGTCGCCGCACGACGGACACGGCGTCTCCGTCGCCCGGCCCAGCTCGTGCCGCCTGAGGCCCAGATCGGCAGCGTGCCGTTCGACGTGGTGCAGGTAGCGTTTGCGGGACTCATCTTGAACCCCGGTCAGCACCCCTAGCGCCGACTCGATGGTGATGACGGTCTCGTCAGTGATCAAGCGCGGAACTACCCAGCTCGCCCAACCCGCTGACGCGGCGGCTTGCAAGTGCCATTGCCCGATGTACTCCCGAGCACAGGCCGTGCACCGGTGCCAAGACATGCGCAACTCGGCTCGCGCTGCACTGCCCACCTGAACGAAGCGCTCCGGCTGCTGTTCGGTTCGGTCGGCCGTCTCGTAGGCAATGCCAACTAGCTGAATGGCGGCCGCATCAAGCCAGGGATCGGCCCCGATCGGTCGGTCGTTGAGAGAACCCATTCCGCCATACGCCTGCCGGTGATGCCCCGTCTCGCCGCTGGCACGCCAAATCCGAACGTCCTCCCGGATCCAGCTCTGCCAATCTCCCTCGCCGGACAACCCCAAAGCCACAATCAGTCCGATGAGCGCCTTTTCATACAGCTCACCGACGCGGCCCGCGGCCGTACCAAGAACGGGAGGCGACGGCTCCGACACGCCCAACCGACCTCCCCACCGACCGGCGAAAACCCGTTGTCCAAGCGTAACCCGGCCACCACGCGCTCGACGCCTCCGGCGGCCAGGGCGCTGCCCTGGACCCGGCACCGCTTCGGAGATCAGGGGAGGCACGACCGGTGATCTCCTCGCGGCACGCCCGAGGGCTGCCAGACCGGGTGAACCCGCGCCGCGAGGAGATCGCCACCAGCCCCAGGTCACTGGGGCGATTCCCAGCAACATGCCCCGGTTGACCACGGTCAACAGGGGTGCCCCCAGGAACACCTAAAACCGCTGGTCAGAGGCGCTTTCCAGCCGCTCGGCCATGGTTCCCAAGCTGAATACCCGACTGACCCAGCTGTGCGGCTCTACGTAGCCGCAACCTCCAGGCCAGACCAGTCAGTGGCGTCGATCGCTGCGGCAAGGTCCCAGGTCGGCTCGCCAGCCGTCGCGCTTCGGCCATCAGCGGTTCGAGCCGTCACCGTGAACCCAGCTGCTCCCCGTAACAGCTCGATCGTGATCTCGGTTTGACCGCCCGTGGCACCACGCCGATAGCCACGATACGTGTGGACGACCTGCGCCACCTCCGCGCCGCTTGCCGTGCCAACTTTCGCCAGAATCTCCTCGTAATGGCCAACTCCCAGCATAGTCACGAGATTACTCTGACCAACCCGCCCAGCACTCCCTCAAAACTCCCGTGCCGCCTATACGCCCCAAGGGAAAATCCTCACTCGGGCAGGAGGGTGAACGCCTGGACGTGCCGCGGGCGGACCACCCTGAAGTGCCGTAGGTCCAGCGTGGCGATCTCCTCCACGTCGAGCCGTTCGGCCAGGGCGATCACCGACGCGTCGCTGGTACCCAAGGGCAGGTCGTGGTACTGCTCGACCAGATCCGCCATCCGGGCGTAGTCGGTCGTGGTCAGCTCGACCGGGATGAAGTCGCGGTCGGCCAGGGCTCGGAGGAAGAAGGCTTCGGTCTCGGCACCGGCCTTGGCGCCGAGGAGGTAGCCGACTTCGGCGACGATGGGGGACGGCAGCAGGAGCTGCCGGTTGGCCAGGCGTAGGCCTGTGAACAGCTCAACACACCTGTAGTGATCAGGGTCCTTGTACAAGGCAGCAGCGACGATCGGCGCCGTGTCGCAGATGACCACTAGCGGCCGAAGCCCTCGCGTAGCAGCTCGTCGGCCTGGTCGGCGATGCTCACGCCGTCGCCGGGTGCACTCGCGAAGAAGGCCGGAGGCCAGGGGCGATCGGTGACTGGCTGCAGGTGACGCCGCAACTCGCGCACAGCGTCGGGCACCTGGTCGTCAGGGATCTCCTGGGCCAGGCGCATCAGCTCGTCGCGCTCGGGGCTGCTCATGCTAGTAAGTCTACGATGACAGCAGCACGGATTGCTCAACCGCTGGTCGGAGCGTTGGAGTACAGCAGCAAAGTACAGCAGCAGCACCGACCCCGACGGACCGTGACCGGCCATTATGGCCTTGACGTCCACCTCTCTGACCTGGGAAAACGTCGATGCCAACAGTTCGCATCGAGAAGGTCAGGGGTTCGATTCCCCTCAGCTCCACAGCAGGTCAAGGGCCCTTCCCGGATAGTTGGGAAGGGCCTCTTTGATGCCGTACAGCAGCAGTCATTGCAGGCTGTCTCCCATCGTTCGTGGAGTTGGCGTGCCCGAGAATGCGCATCGCCACACGGGGTGCACGTCGAGATCGGCAGCGACCCGCACGAGCGGCGGCCGTCGTGCACGGTGATGTAGCGGACGCCCGCTTTGGCGCACCGGGCCTTCCAGGACCGCAGGAAGTTCCGCGACTCAATCGGCGTGCTGTGCTGGGTCGTGAACAGCAGCCCGTAATCGGCCCACCCATGGGCGAAACACCGCTCTGCTGCTGCGGCGCGGGCCGGGGTGGCGATGGCTTACCAGGCGCGACTACCGTCCAAACGCGACCTGACCTAGCTCACCACCCGGAGTGGCCGCGGAGCGTCACTGTGGTCGAAGGCCGCGGAAGAAGGCACGCACGTCGGCGGCGAAAAGGTCCGGCTGCTCCATCGCGGCGAAATGACCGCCGCGTGGTGGTTCGCTCCAGTGGCGCAGATCGTAATGGCGCCGCACCCACGACTTCGGCGGCCGGGACAGTTCACGCGGAAAGATGGCGACACCCGTCGGCACCGCCACCGTCGACGTCGGCGCTCCGAAGGACTTCGCTTTCCGTGACTCGTAGTACAGCCGCGCCGACGAGCCCGCGGTGCCGGTGACCCAGTACGTGGTCACGTTGGTGAGCAGGTGATCTCGTGAGAACGCCCGCTCCACGTCGCCTTCGCAGTCGCTCCATCGGCGGAACTTCTCGATGATCCATCCTGCCAGCCCGGCCGGCGAGTCGTTGAGCGCGTACGCGAGTGACTGCGGTCTCGTGCCCTGGATAGCCGAATAGCCGGTCTCCTCCGCGGAGAAGCGTGCGTACTCCTCCATCGCGTCGCGCTCCCGCGGCGTCAGCTCGGCGAGTGCGTCCGGCGACGTCGGTCGGGGAACCGGGACGAGGTTGAGGTGCAAGCCGATCAGTCGTTCCGGGTAGGCGGCACCGAGCGCACTGCCGATGAGACCGCCCCAATCGCCGCCTTGGTAGCCGAACCGTTGGTAGCCCAGTTGGGCCATGAGATCCACCATCGCCGACGCGATCTTCCGGACATCCCAGCCGCGCTCCGTGGTGGGACCGGACCACGCGTAGCCCGGCAACGACGGGCAGACGACGGAGAACGCGTCCGCGGCGTCGCCGCCGTAGGCGGGTGGATCGGTCAGCGGACCGAGCACGTCGAGGAACTCGACAATCGATCCCGGCCAGCCGTGCACCAGCAACAACGGGGTGGCACCGTCGTGCCGGGACGGCGCGTGGATGGCGTGTATCCGTTGTCCGGCAACCCGCGTGATGATCTGCGGCCACGCGTTGATCCTGGTTTCCGCGGCGCGCCAGTCGAAATCCTGGCGCCAGTACTCGCACAAGCCGCGCAGGTAGTCGTAGTCGGTGCCGTACTCCCAGCCGGAGCCTTCGATATGGTCGGGCCAGCGCGTCCGGCGCAACCTTTCCCGCAGATCGTCGAGAACGTCCTCGTCCACTGCTACCCGGAAGTCTTCCATCAGCGAACGACCTCACAGTCGCCGTAGCGGTGGCAGCGTGGTCTCGATTCGCCCCGGTGCGGGCAGATCCAGCAGTTCGGCCAGTTGCTGGACCACCTCACTGTTGGTAGCGATATCCGCGTCGGCCGGCAGATGCCCGGTGGCCACCATCTGGTCGTTCAGTTTGAGCAGGATCGCACCAAGGCGAAACAGTGCATAGGCGATATGGTAACGCAAATTCGCCGCGTGCAGCCCCGTTCGCTCCTCCCACATGTCGACGAGCTCGTCGTAGCTGCCGAGCCCGGGCAGTGTGGGACGTTTGCCGCCGCCATGTTCCATCACGCACCACCAGGCCAGATCGGATTCGCCGCCGCAGAGGCTGACCCCGTCCCAGTCAAGAATCGAAACGCAACGGAAATCGCGAAAGATCATGTTGCACACCCTGGCGTCACCCCAGGCGAGCGACGTCGGACGGTCATCGGGAACGTTCGCTGACAACCATTCCGCGGCCGGATCGAGCGTGGGATGTTCCCGGCCGCGCGCCGCCCAGATGTAGTACCGCTGCCAGTACGCGAGATCCTGTTCCAGGCCCGAAGCGCCGTCATGGGGCCGGAAGAGAAACGGAACCTTCTCGGTGCGCACCTGGTTCACGCGGCACAGAACCTCCACCGCGTCCAGCCACAGCCTGCGGCGTTGAGCGGGCGTGGCGTCCACGACGAAGCCGGATTCCGTGTAATACGGCAGGTCGGCGGGCACCTCGCCGGATATCCGTTCCATGACGAAAAACGGTGCACCCAAAACCGTGGGGTCGGGCTCGTAACCGTAGACGGCGGGTACCGGTATGCCCGGCTCGTCCGCGAGAGCCTGATACATCTTGTACTGCACGGAGATGTCCGCGTCCCGGTACAGTGGATCGTCGACCGCGACCCGGACCGCGAACCCTCCGGTTCTGACACGTCCCGATTCCCGCCATTCGGCGTCGGCCAGCAACGTCTCGTTCGCCACGCCTGCCCCGGCCGGCGTCGTCACGCCGTGGATGGCGAGATCGGTGAAAGACAGCCGCGTGGTAAGCCATTCGCGCAACGTCTCACCGGCGGCTACGAGATCGCGTCGTGCCCGCTGCACCGGCGCGTCGAACGAACGTGATCCCGATTTCATTCGCCAACGGTAGCATCGGATTTGGCCATTGTGGTAGGGGTCACCCGAGCCCGCGACCGTCTACTTGGAACGGTCCGATCCGCTGGTATGCACGGAAAGTTAGCTACCGCGGGCCGGTTGCGGAGCCTGCCATGCGCCGCTGATCAGCTCGGCGACCTTGAGCTCCGAGCGGCGTGGCTTGTGTGAGTTCGCGGCCCGGGGCAGCTCCGAGACCTGCGCGATGTAGGTCGGGTGCATGTACTTCGGCAGCCGGTCGGCCAGCTGGGCGTAGAGTGCTGCCGGGTCCAGTTCCCGGCCACCGCTGGGCACGACGACGACGAGCAGCGCGGTGCCGACGAGGTCGTCCTCGACCCCGCAGGCCACGCACTCGGCGACCGAGCCGGCCTGCCCGACGACGTGCTCGAGGGCCGTGAGCGAGATGTTCTCACCGAGACGGCGCACCGTGTCCCCCATGCGATCGACGAACTCGAAGCCACCGTCGGGATGACGGACCAGGACGTCCCCGGTCCGGTACCAGTCACCGACGAAGGCGCGCCGGGTGCGCTCCTCGCTGTTCAGATAGCCGCGAGCCATCAGCGCCCGTGCCGGCGGCTTCACCCACAGCTCGCCGGCGGTGCCCTCCGGCACCTCCAGGCCCGACTCGTCGACGATCTTCGCCTGGTAGCCGCGTCGTAACCAGCCCGCTCGCGGCGACGGGCTCTCGAGCGGCCAGCGGTTGCTCATGGGGAACCCGGCTTCGGTGCTGCCATAGTTGGCGAGGACCGCCACGTCGAACCGCTCGGCGAACCTGCGCGCCTGCCCCAGCGGATGCCCGCCGAACACCACACGCAGCGGGTTGTCCGCATCGTCCGGGCGCTCCGGCTGTGCCAGCAGGAGCGGCGCGACCACCGTCGTCGTCGTACAGCCGTGGCTTCGGACGTCGTCCCAGAAGGCACTCGCGGAGAACCGCTCCCGCAGCACGACCCGCCCCGTGACGTCGCACATCGACGGCAGCGGCGTCCTGCCGGTGACATGAGCCATCGAATGAAAGGAATACGCGACGTCCGCCTCGGACAGCCACGACCGCGGGATCCGGCCGACCGACGCCGACATCTGCCCCCACGTGATCATGACACCCTTGGGCATGCCACTGCTGCCCGAGGTGAAGATCACGCACGCGACGTCCTCCGGGGCCGGAAACGCGCCGATCGGGGCGGGCTCGTAACCGGCTGCCCGCGGCCGCTCCCGATCGACCACGATGGTCGTGATGCCCCGCCCGGCCGCGGTGAACCGCTCCGCGTCCTCGGCCCGGGTGAAACAGTACCTGGCGCCCGCATCCTGCAGGACGTTCTCGAGGAGCTCACCACGAAGATCGGGATTGACCGCGACCTCCCAGGCACCGACGCAGCCGCAGGCCAGCCACAACGCGTGCGCGTCGATGGACGAACGCAGGGCGGACACCACACGATCCCCACGCTCGATGCCGAGGTCGGCCAGCCAGCCGGCCCACCGACGCACCAACTCCCAGGTCTGACCGTAGGTCAGCGTCGGCCCGCCGACCTCGGTGAGAAACGGCCGGTCCGGTGCGCACACCGCCAGTTCCGCGAGGCGTCGCGGCAAGACACGGCCAGGATCAAGGCCGACCAGGGCCGCATCATCATCAGCGGCGGGCACGACCATGCCCGGTGTAGGTCCGTAGATCGTCGGCACAATCAGCCCCAGTCGCCTTGCCAGAGACACGGTCAACACTTGGTTGACGACGTAGAAACCGTACCCGCATCACATTTCGTTGGTCAATGCCGCGGGTGGCGAACCAGGCCACGGCGGGCTACGCGTGTGCCGGGTTCGTGACCAGGTTGGCGGCGGCCGCTCGCGCGGCGGCGATTTCCGCGGTGCCCGCGCCGCACACGCGCAAGCAGGCTTCGGCGATGGCGTCGCGGTCGGAGGTGTCCGGCTCCCTGGTCCGTCTTTGCTGGATCACGACCTCGACGAGCTGGATCAACATCTCTCCCCGGCGTGCGGCCGTCGCCGACGTGGGATCGTCGCCCGCGACCCGCGCGCCCAGACGCGCGTAGGTGTCCTGCAGCTTCTGGCGTTCCTCACGGAACATGTCGTACCGCTCGCGTTGTACCTCAGGCAGCTGATAGAGCAGCCCGACGTTGTGCGGTGCGGTCGCGAGCAGGTGCGTGTCGGCCATGACGAGCGCGTAGAGCGCGGCCGCCGGCGAGGGCAACGGTTCAGCGTTCTCCAAGGCGAGGGCCGTGTCCAGGCTGGGCCGCACCGAGGTGCGGAGCAGCTCGAGGAGGATGTCGTCCTTGCCTGCGAAGTGGTAGTACAGCGAGGCTTGCCGGATCCCGACCTTCTCGGCGATGGCGCGGGTGGAGGTCGCGGAGATCCCTTGCCTGACGAAGAGTTCGGCGGCGGCTTCGAGCATCTGTTCGCGCGGCGACAGGTCACCGCCGTCGTCGGGTACATGACGTGGGCGGCCGGGACGAGAGCGAGTCACGTCGTCATTGTCTCCTGTCATCGACGTGACTCATCGGCGCGACTCATCGGCGTGACGGAGGTAGCCCCGCCACCCGCCGAAAGCTGTGATGTCGTCCCCGCCCTCGAGGGCACAGGGTTCGACGAGAAACCCTGAGACGTCGCTGCCGTCGTCGAGCTGAACCGTGCCGATGACCATCGGTGCCGGCACGGCGGCGACGAAGGTGCCGAACCCCGCGGCCGGCAGGCGCCAGACCTCGCCTTCGATGGCGGCGCCGCCTTCTCGTACGCGCACCAGGCCCGGCTTGGGTGGCGCCGTGTCCAGTGCGTGCAGCCGGTACGAAGCGGCGGTCCGCGTGGGCCGGACCAGGCTGCCGCCCGCCTGCACCAGCTGGCTGTTCAGGGGCTGGCCGGACAGGTGTGCGCCGACCACGAAGAGGTCGAGCGCGGGCGCGAGCAGTCTCCGGGCGAGCTCGGCCAGTGCGCGGTCGCTGAACGCGGGACCGGTGAACATCACGCCGAACGGCAGGCCGTCCACGAACCCTGCCGGGACCGCGAGCGCGGCGAGGTCCAGCAGGTTGGCGAAGTTCGTGAAGCGGCCCATCCTGCCGTTGGCGCCCGCCGGGTCGGCGGCCACCTCCGCCAGCGTCGGATGCCACGTGGTGGCCGGGGTCAGCAGCGCGTCACACCCGTCGAGCAGGGCGCGTCCTTCGGCGCCGAGACGGGTGAGCGTGGCGGTGTCGGCGGCCCACTGCGCCGCCGAAGGCGTCGCCCCGGCGAGGATGATCGCGGCCACCGTGGGGTCGAGGCCGGAGCCGATCAGATCGCGGTGGGACTCGATGTGGGCGCCGACGGCCGCGTAGCGTTCGGCGACGAAGGCCCCGCCGTAGAGCATCCGCGAGGCCTCCAGCAGCGGCGCGATGTCGACCTCGACGATCTCCACTCCGGTGGCGGCGAGACTCGCGGTGGCGGTCGCGAAGGCGGCGCACCAGCCGGATGCCAGCTCCGCCAGATGGTCACCGGTGGGCACGGCGACGCGCGGCCGCGGCGGGAGAACGACGTCCGGGCGGGCTTCGCGGGACAGCGGGTCCGCGGCGTCGGTTCCCGACATGAGCTCCACCACCAGCCGGGCGAGGGCGAGGTCGCGGGCGAAAACGCTGACGCAGTCCAGGGAGTAACAGGCCGGAACGACGCCCGTGACCGGGACGAGACCCTTCGTGGGCTTCACTCCGACGATGCCGTTGAGCGCGGCCGGGACACGTCCCGAGCCCGCGGTGTCGGTGCCCAGGGCGGCGTCGACGATACCCAGCGCGACGGCGACCGCGGAACCGGAGGAGGAACCGCCGGAGATCCTGGCCGGGTCCCAGGCGTTGCGGACCGCGCCGTACGGGCTTCGGGTGCCCACCAGGCCGGTCGCGAACTGGTCGAGGTTGGTCTTCCCGATCACCACGGCTCCCGCGGCCCGCAACCGCACGACCGCGGTGGCGTCGGTGGCAGGCTGGTAGCGGTACGAGGGCGCTCCCGCGGTGGTCGGCAGGCCGTGCACGTCGATGTTGTCCTTGACCGCGAGCACCCGGCCCGCGAGTGGAAGGTCCTCGCCCGCGAACATCCGTGCGGCGACGTCCTTCGCTTCCCGCAGCGAGTCCTCCCGCGGCCGCAGTGTCACCCAGATCTCGGGGCGTTCGACCGCGTCGATCCGGTCGTAGGCCGCCTCGACCGTGGCGACCGGATCCGGCGCTCGCGGGGTCACGGCAGTACCGCCGCGAGTATCTGGCCGGGCGCGACCTGGTCGCCCGGCCGCACATAGACGCCGACGAGCCTGCCCGCGACGGGTGCGGTCACCTTCGTCTCCATCTTCATGGCCTCGAGCGAGAGGACCGCGACCCCTTTGTCCACTGTGGACCCTGGTTCCGTGGCGACCTGCCAGACGGTCGCGGTGAAAGGCGCGGTCACGGCGACCGCGCCGTCGGGCAGGGTCACCTCGGGCGCGGGGGCGGCTTCCGGTTCGTCATGCCGGTCGAACTCACCGGCGATCCGCCAGCGCTCCTTCTCCGCCTCGAACGCCGCCGCTTGCCGTGCGCGGAACGACGCGATGCCGGCGGCGTTGTCGTCGAGGAAACGGCGGTAGTCGGCGATCGAGAACGTTCCGTCGAACGTCTCGAAGGCGCCACGTCCGGCAGCTGTCTCCGCGCGCAGTTCGAGGAGTTCGTCCGCTTCCACCGGGTACCACTCGATCCGGTCGAAGAAGCGCAGCGCCCAGGGATGCTCGGCGAAGAGCCCGCCGCGCCGGTAGCGGTTCCAGATCTGCACGGTGCGGCCGACGAACTGGTAGCCGCCGGGTCCTTCCATCCCGTAGACGCACAGATATGCGCCGCCGATGCCCACCGAGTTCTCGGCCGTCCACGTCCGCGCCGGGTTGTACTTCGTCGTCACCAGCCGGTGCCTGGGGTCCAGCGGGGTCGCCACCGGAGCGCCCAGGTAGACGTCACCGAGCCCGAGCACCAGGTAGGACGCGTCGAAAACCGTGCGGTAGACGTCGTCGGGCGAGTCCAGGCCGTTGATGCGGCGGATGAACTCGATGTTCCACGGCGTCCATGGCGCATCTGAGCGCACCCCGGCCATGTAGCGCTCGATGGCGCGCCTCGTGGCCGGGTCGTCCCAGCTGAGCGGCAGCCGCACCGTGCGGGACGGCACGACGAGCCGCTGCGTGGGCGGCACCTCGTCCTCGAGCTCACGGAGCAGCCGCGCGACATCCGAGGCCTTCAGCCGGCGGGGATCCGTGTGAACCTGCAGCGAGCGGATGCCCGGTGTGACGTCGAGGATGCCCTCCGGGGCATGCCGCGCCAGGGTCTCCTGGAGGGCGTGCACCCGCATCCGCAGCGCGAGGTCGAGGGTCATGGGCCCGTACTCGACGAGCACGTTGCTGTCACCGTCGCGCCGGTAGGTGACCGACGGGCGGTCGTCGGTCGGCTCCAGCCGTGCCAGTACGCCGTCGTCGCCGTCGCCACCGGTCGTGCTGACGTGCGGCGCCGCCCGCCTGTCGGCCATCGACGCGGCGTCGGCCTCGCGCACCCGCACGAACCGCACCGTGTCGCCGGGGCGCAGCTGCCCGAGCTTCCACAGGTCGCCACTGGCGACCACGGCCGGGCACACGAACCCGCCCAGCGACGGGCCGTCGGGACCGAGGATGATCGGGGTGTCCCCGGTGAAGTCGATCGCCCCGACGGCGTAAGGCGTGTCGTGGATGTTCGAGGGGTGCAGGCCGGCTTCCCCGCCGTCGGGCCGTGCCCACGCCGGCTTGGGGCCGATCAGCCGGATGCCGGTGCGCGCAGAGTTGTGGTGCACCTCGAAATCGGTGCGGTAGAAGGAATCGAGGTCGTCACGGGTGAAGAACTCCGGTGCCCCGTGCGGCCCTTCGGTCACCGCGATCTGCCAGGCACCGGTGAGCGCGGGACGGCGATGCGCCGGGGTGGGGCCGCCGATCGTGGTCAGTCCCGGGTTTTCCGCGGCGTCCGGTAAGCGGAGGCGAAGCACGTCGCCGGCCAGGAGCGCACGGCCGGCGTGACCGCCGAACCCGCCGAGGGTGAACGTCGCGGCACTGTCCAGATAGGACGGCACGTCGATGCCACCGCGCACGGCGAGGTAGGTGCGCAGCCCGGGGCCGGCGGCAGTGCCGATCGTCAGTGTGCCCCCGGCGGGGACGTCGACCGGCTCCCACTGCGCCACCGGCGCACCGTCCACAGTGGCCTCCGCCGGCGCGCCGGTGAGGCAGACGACGGAGGGGACCGAGAACCGCAGGACGGGTCCTGTCGCCGTGATCTCCAGGCCCGGCGCCGTGGCGGGGTTCCCGACCGCGAGGTTCGCTTCGGTCAGCGAGACCGGGTCGAACGGGCCGCTGGGCGGGACGCCGACCTGCCAGTACCCGACGCGGCCGGGCAGGTCCTGCACCGTCGTCATCGCGCCAGGAGCGATGACGTCGACGCGCGGATCGGGGTCGGTGGTGACCTCGAGGGTGGACGTCGAGTGCACCGCGGCCCGCAGCCCGTCCTCGACGGTGAGCGCGCGCAGCAGCCCGAGGTTGGTGACGATGCCGTCGATGCGGGAGCCGTCGAGCGCTTCGCCGAGGAGGTCGAGCGCGGCGTCCCTGCCGGGTGCCGCGGCGATCACCTTGACGAGCAGGGGGTCGTAGTAGGGCGAGACCTCCAACCCGGTCTCGATCCAGCCGTCGACCCGGACACCGTCGAGATCGGCGGGGAAGACCGCCTGGGTGACCAGGCCCGAGGACGGCAGCGAGTCCTTCGCGGGGTCCTCGGCGTAGACCCGCGCTTCGACCGCGTGCCCGTCCGGCACCCACGGGGCGTCGAACACCCGGTCAGGCAGGCCGTCCGCGCCGTCGCGGGCCAGCCGCAACATCAGCTCGACCAGGTCGACGCCGAAGACCATCTCGGTGACGGGGTGCTCGACCTGGAGCCGCGTGTTGACCTCGAGGAACGACGCCTGCTCACGGACCGGGTCGTAGACGAACTCGACGGTGCCGGCGCTGCGGTAGTTCACCGAGGCGGCCAGCTCCCGCGCCGAGGTGTGCAGGACGTCTCGGACGTGGCCGGGCAGTGCCGGTGCGGGTGCCTCCTCGATGACCTTCTGGTTGCGGCGCTGCAGCGAGCAGTCCCGGTCGCCGATGACCGCCACCCGGCCATGGCCGTCACCGAAGAGCTGTACCTCGACGTGGCGGGCCGGACGCACCAGCCGCTCGAGGAACACGCCCGCGGACCCGAAGTTCTGCCTGGCCAGCGCTGCGACCTGCGCGAAGGCCTCGCGGACCTCGTCGATCGTGGCGCAGGCCCGCATGCCGATGCCCCCGCCGCCACCGGTGGCCTTGACCATCACCGGCAGCCCGATCCGTTCCGCGGCGGCGACAGCCTCGTCCACTGAGGACAACAGCGCGGTGCCGGCGAGCATGGGCACGCCCGCGCGCCGCGCGATCTCGCGAGCGGTGTGCTTCTCGCCGAATGCCGTGATCTGTTCCGGCGCCGGGCCGACGAACCGCAGCCCTGCCGCCTCGACGGAACGGGCGAACCCGGCGTTCTCGGAAAGGAAACCGTAGCCGGGATGGATCAGGCCGGCGCCGCTGCCGAGGGCCGCTTCGATGATCGAGTCGGCCCGTAGGTAGGAGTCCCGCGCGGGCGCCGGGCCGAGCCGCACGGCGGTGTCGGCCTCCCGGACGTGCGGCGCGGCGCGGTCGGCGTCGGAGTACACGGCGACCGTTTTCATGCCGAGGGCGTGCGCGGTGCGGATGATGCGGCGGGCGATCTCGCCCCGGTTGGCGACCAGGATGACGTCGTAGGAGGTCACGGCCGCACCACGATCATGCGCAGTGGAGTGGGGTTGAAGTCGTTGCACGGGTTGTTCATCTGCGGGCAGTTGGACACCATGACCAGTACGTCCATCTCGGCCCGCACGGCGACCCGCTTGCCGGGCGCCGACATCCCGTCGACGATGCCGAGCGCGCCGTCCGCCTCGACCGGGACGTTCATGAACCAGTTGAGGTTGGACACCAGGTCCCGCAGGCCGAGCCCGTGCTTGGCCGCCTCGGAGAGGAAGTTCTCCCGGCACGCGTGGTGGAACATGACGTGGTGGCCGTATCGCAACGTGTTGGACTCCTTGGAGCACGCGCCGCCGATCGTGTCCTGCCGGTCGATTTCGTTGCCCACGACCGTCATCAGCGGGCTGCCCAGGTTGCTCCGCAGCACCGTGCCCGTGCGGACGTAGGCGTTGCCCTGCCAGGCCAGCGTGTCGGGAACGCTGTAGCGCTCCTGCGCGTCGGCCGCGTTGTAGATCAGGCAGTCGGCCGACTGGTTGCCGCCAACGTCGACGATGGTCAGCACGTCACCGGCCCGCACCACGGCCGACCACGAGGCGTTGGGCGGGACCTGGTCGTCGAGGACGATCTCGCCGGGCACGAGCGGCTCGGACCAGTCCAGGGGTGAACCGGGAGAGCAGGTCGCTCCGACCGGGACGGAACTCGTCACCGTTGTCGCGTGTGGAGTGGTCACAGTCCTCGTGCCTCCGCGTAGTCGACGGTGTTCAGGTAGGCACGCCGCAGTTCGGGCGTGGCGGTGAAGCGGTCGTGGCCGGGGTCGGTGGGCTCGCCGCGCCAGCCGTGCACGCGGAGCGGGCCGACAGCGTAGTCCGGCCGGGGGTCCAGCGGGTGCGGCACGTTGGCCACCAGTACCAGCAATGGCAGCTCGGCCAGCAGCTCGACCGAGGCGCCCGCCCCGGCGGAGCCGTCCCACCCGAACGTTCCGTCGACGCCGACCCGGACTCCCTGGAAGAAGGAGACGCTCGGGGGCAGGTCGCGGGGCGCCAGTCCGTGCTTGGCCGCGGCCTTGACGAACAGCGACCGGCCCGCCGGGGCCGGCCCCTCGGGTGCGGCGTCGCCGTACTTGTGGTGGTTCCAGGCCTCCGTGCTGGTTCCGCAGAACGCGTCGTGGTGGCCGGACGTGTCGCCGACGATCGTCGCGAGCACCCGGCCGTCGCCCGACAGCAGCGGATGCCCCGCACCGAGGTAGGCCTGCCACGGGATCTTCTGTGTGTCGGCGACGTTGAGCCGCTCGACCGGCTCCAGCGCGTTGTACACGAGCACGTGGGCACACGCGTCCCCGGTCGGGTCGTCGAACCGGATCCGGGTGCCGCGGGCGAGCACTTTGTGCGTGTACCCGCCCGGCGCGACGGTCTCTGCCCAGACGAGTGCCGACGCCGCCACGCCGTCGGGACAGTAGGGGCTCGACGAGGCCGGGAGGTAGGGCATCCACTCGCTCGTCTGCCCGCCCTGCGCGCGGGCGTCCGCCCTGGCGTTGCGGACCGTGTCTGTCACGTGCTGGTCTGCGAGGGACATCAGATCTCCTGGGCAGGTGCGACGGCGTGGGTGTGCGAGACGTGGCGCAGCTCGATCCGGCCGTGCACGCGGTGTTTGAACACGAGGTACACGGCACCGACGACGAGGCTGACGCCGATCACGAGCAGCGCGCTCCAGCGCAGCCACCAGGTCTGCCCGGTGAGGTCGTAGATCTCCGGGCGAGGCCACAACAGGTTGACCGCCATGGCCAGCTGGTAGACGACGGCGAGTGCGTTCAGCGGGATTCCCCAGGCACCCAAGCGGAACTGGGGCTTGCCGTGCTCGTCGACGCCCTCCGGCCAGCCGTCGGTGGTGCGGTGCCGGAGCCGGACGACCAGCAGCGGCAGCGTCACACCCAGGTACGCGAGGTAGAGCATCGCGATGCACAGGCTCGACAGCGCGGTGAAGATCGCGGACTGGCCGAGGTTGACGAGGAGCGCGATCGCGGCGCCGGCACCGACGACGATCGAGGCGCCGACGGGGGTGCCGGTGCGAGCGGACACGCTGGCGAGCCACCGGTGGAACGGGAACGCCTTCTCCCGGGCCATCGAGTAGATCATCCGTGCGCCCGCCGTCTGGATGGCCAGGGTGCACGCGAACACGGCGACGGCGACGCAGCACAGCAGCAGGCGGCCAAGGACGTCGCCGAGGCGCTCGGTGAGCACCCACGCGAGCCCGGAGGTGGCGAGGTTGCCGTCGGTGAGACTCGGGGCGGCCATCAGCGCGCCGACGATCAGCAGCCCTCCCCCGACCGCGGAGACGATGAGCGCGCGAAGGATGGTGCGCGGAGTGGTCCGTCGCGGCGAGCGGGTCTCCTCGGCCAGCTCCCCCGCGGAGTCGAACCCCACCATCACGTATGCGGCCATCAGCGACGAGGCGAGGAAAGCCGGCAGGTAGCCGCCGTCGCCGGTCCAGCCCTCGTGGTGGAACACGACCTGCGGACCGCGTTCGGGCAGGAAGAACAGGATGAGCACCAGCGCGACGACCGCGACGATCTCGACCATGACGCCGATGCTCGTGGCGGCGGCCATGTGGCGGATCCCCGCGATGTTCACGATGGTCGTGATCACCAGCAGGATCAGCCCGAGCACGACCGCGTTCTGCGCACCGGTCGCGGATGCCAGCGAGGAGTCCGCGCCGCTCCCGCCGATGATCTGGAAACCCGACCAGATGCTGGGCAGGACGGCCTGGATCGCGATCGCGGCGGCCGCGACGGTGAGGATCTGTCCGATGATCATGATCCAGCCGGTGAACCAGCCCGCGGTCGTGCCGGCAAGGCGGCTGGACCACTGGAAGATCGCGCCCGAGACGGGCCAGCGTGCGGCGAGCTCCGCGAAGCACAGCGCGACGAGCAGCTGCCCGGCGAAGACCAGCGGCCAGGTCCAGAAGAACGAGGCCCCACCGAGCCCGAAACCCAGTCCGAAGAGCTGGAACACGGTGGTGAGGATCGAGACGAACGAGAAACCGGCGGCGAAGGACGAAAACGTCCCCACGCCTCTGCGCAGCTCCTGGGCGTAGCCGATTCCCGCGGTGTCGCGGGAACCGGGGTCGCGGAGGGACATGCTCATGACTGCCTCCGAAGGACTGGGCGGAATATCTGTCAACTGACAGGTATGACTGTCGGGTCCAGGTATTTCGCCAGCCGGTAACGCTGCGTAAATTCGCTGTAAACGCATCGGCGGCGGACGGTCGGCAACGAGAGCGTGTCTCTCAATTTTGGGTGCGGGTGTGCAGGAGTGATTGAGGCGGCCGAAGCCGCGTTCGACGGTGTTGCGTTCGGCGTGGACCTCGGGGTCGAACGCGGGTGGTCGAGCAGCGGAACGAGTTGAGGGTTGTCCGCGGCTTGGCCTGGTGTGAGCAGCACGGTGACCGGGCAGGTGGCCTGGTCGCTCAGGGCTTCTGCACGCGCTCGTCCAGCTCGGAGCTGTCGATGCCGCGTTCAACCTGGGCGGCGGCGGTGCCGTTTCCACGCCGTCTGCCAGGCACCGGTGCGGAACCGCCACGCGATCGCCTCGAGGACCTCGCGGTGGTCACGCCACCGACGGCCACAACGCGTTCTCCTTAGCACATAAAGGCTGCGACAAGATCAGCGAGAGAACCGTCGAGCTGACACGCCCTCTTCATCGCGTAGTGTTTCGTTCTTGGGCGGACCGGGGGTCATTGGCCGTCGGGCTTGGCGGCTGGTAGTTCGATGGCAGGGATGGGGGCCACGGTCGCGGCGGTCACGCGTGCCTTCTTGTGGTGCCCGTTGCCGCGCATGTGGGTGCGGCGCGGGCTCGGCTTCGGGGTGGCGGTAGCGGTGGTCTGTTCGAAGAATCGCAGCAGCTCGACCGGGAATGGCATGACGAGCGTGCTGTTCTTCTCGGTGGCGACGTCGGAGACGGTCTGGAGCAGCCGGAGCTGCAATGCGCTGGGGGTCTCCGCCATGCGGCGGGCCGCCTTCGCGAGCTGTTTCGATGCCTGCAACTCGCCCTTGGCCGCGATCACCCGCGCGCGGCGTTCCCGTTCGGCCTCGGCCTGGCGGGACATCGATCGTTTCATCGAATCGGGCAGGGAGACGTCCTTGACCTCGACCCGTTCGATCTTCACGCCCCACGGCTGCTCGGTGGGTGCGTCGATGACGGCGGCGAGTTCGGCGTTGATCCGCGTGCGGTCGGAGAGCAGGGTGTCCAGGTCGGCGCGCCCGATGACCGAGCGCAACGAGGTCTGCGCGACCTGGGACACGGCGCGGTGGTAGTCCTCGACGTTGATGACCGCCTTGACGGGGTCGATGACCCGGAAGTACACAACCGCGTCCACCGTCAGCGTGACGTTGTCGCGGGTGATCGCGCCTTGTGCGGGGATGCCCATCACCACGACCTGTTGCGACACCTTCGCCATCCGGTCGGCGAAGGGGACGATGAACCGTAGCCCTGGTGCGCGCAGGCCGGGCAGCAGACGGCCGAACCGGAGCACGACGCCCTGCTCGTACTGCTGAACCATCCGGACGCTCGTGCCGAGCAGCAACAGCGCGGCGAGAAAGACGACGACAATGACGGTGACGAGAATAGCCATGCGAGTAGTCCTCAGAATGAGATCAATCGGCGGGTGGAGGCCTTCACCACAAGATCCGTGGTAGGTCGTCGGTCAGGACTTCGAGCTGGTCGAGCGTCTTCGCCGCGCACGCCGCGCGGACACGCTCGTCGAACTCGGAAACGGTGATCCGCCCCTCGGTGAGGGCCTGTCCGAGCCGTCGGATCACGGCTTCGCGGTCGGCGTCCGATGCCCTGACCTGGCGTCCCATCGGGATCACCGGTATCCGGCGGTGCTAGGCACGCTCGTGGGCTCGGTCACCGGGAAGCTCCTGGCCGACCGCTGCGCGACCTGCCGGCCGGGTGCACCGAGGCCGTCCGGTGGGCGTCGAGACCCTCGGGGTGTTCGGGACCGACGACATGCCGGTGCTCCCGTCTCCGGCCGCGGGTACGGCCGGCCTCATCGCATCGAGGACGACGTGGGTTTTGCCACTCACGTTCGAGATGCTCTCGATACCGCTGATCCTACGCCGGTTCACGGTGTCTCAACGTGAGACACCGTGTCGCCCCGCATCCGCTTATAGTCGTCGAAAGCGGCGCGACACCGTCGCGCGGGCAAGCGTTGAGGGCGGGCGGCAGTGACGAACGCGATTGACGGACAGGTGCGGCGGCTGGAGACCCCGGCGGCGCAGGCCCTGGCCGATCTGGCTTCGATCTTCAACGATCTGCAAACCGTGCTCCGATGCTGCGAGCGGCTCGTGCAGGAGCTCGCCGGGGAGCCCGACGACGTGGTCGTCGAAGGGGTCTGGACCACTGCTCTGATCTCGTACGCTCGCTGTTTCACCAGCGGGGACCGGGGCATGGGCCTCACCGAGGCGGACGTCGAGGCGACGTCGCTGCCGGGTGAGGTCCTGGAGTGGCACAAGGTCCTGCGGCAGTTGCGCAAGCACTACGCCGACCCTGGCCACAACCCGCGCGAGCGGTTCGCGGTGGGTGCGGCCACCGGCCCCGACGGGAAGGTCCACGGCGTCGCCATCACCTCGACGCCCCAACCACCACTGGACGAAGTGACCGTCCGCCAGACCGGCGCGCTGGCCTACCGCCTGAGCACGCTTGTCGACCAGCGCATCACCGAACATCAGGAGCGTGTTCTCGCGGCGGCGAGCGCGATGCCACCGCAAGCGCTGGGCGCACTCCAGCTCATCGACCTCGATGAGCCCGAAGGTTAGGTGACGCCGGCTCAAGTCATGCGGTCGGCCGGCAGCGGGTTGGTTCCTTCGAGGTGGCCGCAGCGGTGGAAGTCGATCAGTACCAGGCGCACAGCATGCCGCTCGCCGCGGCACGCCCGATAACCGCCGTGTGCGAACCGACACCGTTCGACACCCCGGGGGAGGCGGCCCCTGACAGAACCATCTCAACGGTGTAACTCCCGGTGAGGCGTGGGCGATCGCCGAATCGATTCGCCAGGCACGCCGGTCAGCGGGCGGGGGCACTGCCCTCGCAAGCCTGCTCCACCGAGTCGTTCGCCGACGGGGGCTTGGGGTGGTCGTAAGGGTGCGGGCGTGTGACGGCCGGGCCGGGTGTGGGAGCGCGGGCGACGACCGTGTCCCACCACGTCAGTAGTTCGTCTTCGGCTGGATAGTTGAAGTCGAGCGGGCACAGGCTCGGGTGGGAGCCATCGGTCGCAGGCGGATGCGCCAGCTGGTATTCGACGGTTTTCGCCATCCAGTCCAGCGGGTCGACCTTTTCGGTGTAACCGAGGTCGGCTCGCGCCTTTTCCGCGGTGCTCACATGATGGTGCAGAATTCCTGCCGTGAGGTTCCGCTGATTCAGCACGATGAGATGTTCGCCCGCCAGGGGTGCGCTCGAACTGTCCAACGGAACAATCGACGCCGGGATGTCGACGTACTCGAACTCGTGGCCCATCAGCGAGGCGATGATGTCGATCCACTCGCGCTGCGAGTATTGCCGGCCGTCCGCGGCGTGGTAGATGTTGCCCGCGGCGACGTCCGGGCGATCGAGTATCGCACCGATCAGCGCGGCGGCGTTGGGCGAGGCGCTGCGGCCGACCACGGCCAGTCCCCCGCTACGCAGAATCCACTTGCGACGCCGGTCGAGACAGCGCTTGACGATGTGCCATTCCATCGGGACGACGGCGTGCGGTCCGTACACATACGGATATCGGACCACGGAGCCGGCATAGTGCCCCTCCGAGGAGCACCGCAGGACGGCGGATTCGACGGCCGCGATCTTCGAGGCGATCTTCGCCAACCCGACCGGTTCGTTCGCACTCGTCACCGGCGGATCGTCTTCGGTCAACGGCAGGCCGGCGCGCGACGCGACGACCGGCATTCCGCTGACGGTGATGAGCTGCCCGACCCGCCCGCGCAGCTCATCCGCGAAAATCTGAACGCGCCCGTAGGACACGACCGCGACATCCCAGGTGCGCCCGGCCAGGCCCGCCCGGACGCTTTCCACAAAATGGGGATCGCCTCGAATGAACTCCAGTTCCGGGTCCAGGCCTTCGTTGTGGCTGCCGCGATTGAAGACCGTCACGTCGAAACCGCGTGCCCGCAGTTCGTCGATGATCGATCGGCCCGTGGCCGCACTGCCCCCGACGACGAGAGCCGTTTTCCGCATTCCGGTGCCTAAGCCGGTTGGTGCGGCTGCGCGAACTCCGCGCGCAGTTTGTGACGGAGAATCTTGCCGGACGCGTTGCGCGGCAGTTCCTCCCGGAAACCGATGTATTTCGGGCACTTGTAGCGCGCCAGACGCTCGCGGACGTAGTCGAGAAGCTCCTTCTCGCTGACGTCGGCGCTCGGCGTCAGCACCACTTCCGCCCGCGGGGTCTCGCCCCATTGTTCGTCCGGAACGGCGAATACGACCACGTCCGTGACGGCGTCGCATTCGAGCAGCACCCGCTCGATTTCCGCCGGGTAGATGTTCTCCCCACCGGAAATGATCATGTCCTTCAACCGGTCGGTCACATAAAAGTAGCCATCGACCTGGCGGCCGATATCGCCGGTTCGGTACCACCCGTCCGGCCTGAAGGCAGCCGCGGTCTCGTCGGGAAGGTCCCAGTATCCGACCGCGAGCTGAGGCGACCGGAACCACAGTTCACCCTTCTCCCCGGGCTCGCTCTCCGCTCCGGTGGTGGGATCGACCACCTTCAACTCGGTGTCGGCGAACGGCTTCCCCACCGACAGCAGCCGCTCCGGATGATCGGGGTCGACGTGTTCGGGCGGGGTGAGCAGTGTCGCGCCGAAACTCATCTCCGTCATCCCGTACAGCCCGTACATGACGTTGCCGAAGGTGGCGATGGCGTCCTTGAGCACTTTCTCGGGAATAGGCGAACCGCCGTAGATGATGACTTTCACCGACGAAAAATCGGTGGTCCTCGCGACGGGGCGGCTCAGCAGCAGCTGAATGACCGTCGGCACGGTCATGATGTGCGTGACCCGAAGTTTTTCGACGAGACCGAGCGCCTCGTCCGGCTCGAAGTCTCCCAAGCCGACGACGTGCGCGCCTTGCGCGAAAGCCTGTAGCGACCAGTTGATCCCGCCGACATGGAAGAGCGGCAGGCAGTTGAGATGAACGCCGTCCGGGTCCGCGCTGATCCACCGTTCGGCGTTGCGATAGAACGCGAACACGCTGCGGTTGGCCAGCAGAACGCCCTTCGGATGCCCCGTCGTCCCGGAGGAATAGAGCTGCAATGCGACGTCCTCTGCACCGGACACATGGCCGGGATCGATGTCCGGGTACTCCGCCAGCCAGTCCTCGTAGGACGGTTGGCCTGTGCTCCGGCCGATGGACACGACGTGTCGCAGGGCCGGCAGCCTGTCCCGGATCTGGCCAATGGTATCGGCGAACTCGTCGCTGACGAACACGAACTCCGCGCGGGAGTTGTCCAGCACGTATTCCATTTCGACCGGGGACAGCCGCCAGTTGACCGGCACGAAGACGGCGCCGACCTTCCTGGCCGCGAAGAGCACCTCGAAGGTTTCGGTGCGGCTCTTGGCGATCAGTGCGACGCGGCTGCCCTCGCCGACGCCGCATCGGCTCAGCCCGTTGGCGATCCGGTTCGAGCGGGACTGCGCCTCGCCGTATGTCGTCGTCCGCCCGTCGAACGTCGCGAGCGGTTTGCCTGGCTGGGTCCGCCCGTAGGAGCGGATCAGCTCTTCCAGGGTCGCGTTACCGAGGTCCGCTATCATGTCGTCACCGCGTTTCTGGTGAGGTGCTGCCGGATCGCCGGTCCAGTTCGGCGGTCACCGTGGCGTGGAAATGCTGGATCCCTGGCTCGTTCCGGCCGAAGACGAGCCCCTGCTCCTTGAGGTAGGGCAAGGCATCCTGAGCCTGGCCGCACACCGCCCAGTCCTCACCCCGCACCGTGTCGATGAGAACCTTCCAGTTCCGGTCCCAGCGAGATCGGTATTCCTCGCCCAGCATGTCGGGTTTGACCAGCGACATGATGCGCACCTTGCAGTCGCGCGGGGTGGCGCCGGGAAACGCCGTCCACACCTCGAAGTGATCCTGCTGCCAGACGACGATGGTGTTGGGGAATATCTGGTAGTTCACGGCGACGTGGCGCATGATGTCGCCCACGTCTTCGAACGTCTTGTCCTTGAGCTCCTGAAAGGACTTCTTGACGCCCACGAGCCTGCCGTGCCTGCCGATCTGGTCGAAAGGCGAGAAACGGCCGTAGAACCACGGCGAGATGCTGTCCCGGTGCAGCACCGGAATGTGGTAGATCTCGAGAAACCCGTCGAGGATGAACTTCCAGTTGAGGTTTTCCTCGATCAGTGCGTCTCGTTCCAGAACGTAGGAGTCCAGCGGGTACTGCGCCAGCTCGTCATCGATCGGGCCGAGATGTTTGGCGACGTCGATCTCGATGCCGGGGGTGGGCACCACCCAGATCAGACCGTGCCGCGACTCGCACGCCAGCTCGACGAGCCCGGAACGGGCCGTGTCTACGTTGGGAAAACCGTCCCGTGGAACGCGGAGCAGCGCGCCGTCCTGCTGATAGGTCCAGCCGTGGTAGGAGCATGTGAACGCCCTGGCCGACCCACGCTCGCCGGTGCACACCTTCGCGCCGCGGTGGCGGCAGGCGTTGATGAACGCCTTGACGCCGCCGTCCTTCTGCCGGACCACGAGGATCGGCACCCCGCAGTCGCTGTGGGCGATGAAGTCACCTGGTTTCGGCAACGACGAGGCATGACCGACGATGACCGGCTCGGTCAGCATCATCCGCCGTTCGGACTCATGGATGTGCTCGCTCGTGTAAGCCGTCACCGGATGGTGCAATTCCTGGTCGGCCAGGCGCGTGTTGTCCCCGTCGGGCGACATGTATCCGGTGATTTCCTTGAACAACGGAGCCTGCAGCGACCGGTCCATGGTTCAGTCCTCCCTTTCCGCCAGGAAAGAACTCATCGCGTTTATCCATTTGTCGACGTCCGCCCACTTTTTCTGCGCGTTGCGCAACGTGCGCGGGTGCGTGGTGACCAGGAAATCACCATTCTTGACCGCGCTGACCGCCTGACGCGCGACCTCCGCGGGCGAGAGAACCTGGCCCGCGGCGGCGATCTTGCGGACACCGGTGTTGCCGGCGAGCGACGACTCCAACATCGGCGTGTCGACTGCCTCCGGACACACCGCACACACCCTGATTCCGCACTGAGCGTAGTTGATCGCCAGCCATTCCGAGAACCCGAGCGCGGCGTGCTTCGTGACGGTGTACGGGGCGGCGCCCGGCGCGGTCAGGAACGCGGCGGCCGACAGCATGGTGAGAAACATTCCCTCGTTCCGGGAAATCATTCCCGGCAGGACGCTTCGGGCGGCACGCACGTGCGCCAGCACGTTGACTTCCCAGGACTGCTGCCACGCCGAGTCGGGGACGTCGACACCGCCTTCGGCCATCACGCCCGCGTTGGAGCAGAAGAGGTCGACGCGGCCGAACTCTCGTTCCGCGTTCCGGACCAGGTTCTCGAGTTCGCCGGGCGCACGGAGGTCGCCTTCGTACGCGACGACCCTGGTGTGCGAGTCGCCGCTCGCCGCGGACAGCGGCGCAACGCCGCTCATGTCCTGGTCGAGGACGACGACGGCGCGGACCTGTTCGCGCACCAGCTCGTCCACCAGCGCGCGGCCGATGCCCCGGCCGCCCCCGGTCACCACCGCGACCTTCCCCGCCAGCGGCAGGTTGCCGTGTTCGCGTTCGGCTGCGTCGTTGTCGTTCATGATCGTCGGAGGCCCGGTGCCCGCCAGGGACCGCGTCTCGTCCTCCTCATCGGATTCGAGGCGTTCGTCGCCCGCGGTCACGCAGCGCGATTGTCGGTAGCCTCACGGGTGAACTCCTCCTCGTCGCTGAGGCCCGGTTCGTGGCCGGTCCGAGTGCCGGCGCGGTCAAACTGTATCTACGTCACCGTAAACTGTCAACGCCAGAGTAAACGATCACGAGGCCCGGCCCGCGGCGGGCACCCCGGGGTGCGCCGGGGCCACGGCGGCGATGTCGAGAGCACCCAGGATCGCCGCCCGGCCCGCGCCCAGACGCAGGGCATTCGCCAGGTGCAGCCGCATTCCGGGCAGGTACCGGTGGGTGGGGGTGGCATCGGTGGCCATCGAGATCAGTTCCATGCAGCACGCCGACAGCGTCTTGCTCTGCCATGGCACCGCGCAGTAGGAGAAGAAGGCTTCGTAGGCCTCCGGCGACAGGCGCAGCAGTGCGTCGAGAAAGCCGGGAACCTCGCGTTCCATCCGGTCCCAGTACCGGTCCCCGCCCTGGCATCGCTCCCGCAGTTCGGCGCGCCGCCGGTCGACGGCAGGGGCCGGGTGGCCCCGCTCGGCGAGCACAGCGGCCACCTGCCGGGAACCTTCCATCAGGGAGTGCACCCCGAGCCCCGACACCAGCACGACCGCGTCGTGCACCTGCTCCGCGGTCGCGCCGGCGTCCAGCGCGCGCCGGGTCGCGGCGTCGATCCCGTCGACGTCGAGCGCCGTCACGGCGGCACGCACGCCCAGGTCGACGAGTGCGGCGGTGTGCGCGTCCAACCCCGGCCCCTCCGGCGCGGATTCCAGCATGCCCAGCGCTTCGGCTCGCAGGGATTGCAACGACACGGTCATTTCGGGTTCTCCGTTCGGTTGCCGCGCACTGCCGTGGGTTCCCGGGAGCACGCATTGATAGAGTCAGGTGCTATGAGCACACCGGCTGACGGCATTTCGGCGGGCGCACCCAAGGGACTGAGCCAGCGCCGGCGGAGCGCCCAGATCGAAGGCAGCCCAGCTTACCAGGCCAAGCGCGCCGAGCTGTTGCAGATCGCCGGGACGGTGTTCAAGGAGAAGGGGTTCGAGGCCACCACGCTCAACGACATCGCCGAGCGCTTCGGTACCGACCGCGCTGCGATCTACTACTACTTCGCCAGCAAGAGCGAGCTGTTCCAGGAGGTCTTCCACGCCACCGCGAAGAAGGTCCTCGACGAGAACGTCGCCGAGGCCGTCCGCATCGCGGATTCCGATCTGGACGCTCACCAGAAGCTGCGCCTCCTGCTCGAACAGCAAATTCGCTCGTACGAGGCCAATTATCCCTATGTCTACGTCTACATCCAGGAAGACATGGGCAAGGTTGCCTTTCAGAACACTCCGTGGGCCAAGGAGATGGTCCGCAAGACCCGCCGGTTCGAGTCGATCGTGAACGACATCGTGGTCGCCGGGATGGCGGACGGCACGTTCCGCGACGACCTGCCGGCACCGCTCGTGCTCAAGACCTTCTTCGGGATGGTGAACTGGACCCACCGGTGGCTCAAGCCCGGTAAGCGCCAGTACACCGCGGAGCAGACCATCGAGACGTTCTCGGCCATCTTCTTCGACGGGTTCTGCCGCAAGTCCGGCTGAAAACGCCGCCGCCGGATCCCACCGCCTCACCCCGCCGCGCCGACGCCGCCGAGCGACCCCTGCTCGGCGGCGTCGGCGCGTTCGCGTTTCGCCATGATCCTCGCCGGTTACGCCAGCGTTGACAGTTTACAGTCGTGTAGATTACCGTTTCGAGGCATGCCCGCTTTTCCGTTGGTGACGACGGAGATTGCGTCCTGCACAGCGTCGCGGAGCGCAGGTGAGTGTTTGCGAGAGGATCGGTAATGGACAAGGTTGATCGTTCGTTCGGGCCGGAGGCACTGAGCCCGGAGCAGGTGCGGGCGGCCGTGGCGGTGGCGAACATTCCGGCCTTGCTGATGGTCGTGTTCCAGATGACCGGCGACGAGCGATGGCTGGAGCCGCCGTACCAGCCCACTCGCGGGAAAGGCCTCGGCGACCACGACGACGGTGGCCTGCCCGAGCCGGTGCAGGCCGAGATCCGCGCCGCCGCGGAGGACGCGATCCTGCGCCTGCAGGCGGGCGAACGCCCGGCGATCACGGCGCCGTCCGCGGAGCTGACCGCGCGGATGGCCGGCGTGTGCATGGGCGAGCCGGTAGGCATCGGCCACGGCACCATGCTGTCGGTGGAGCTGGCCCGCCGCAGCGGCGCGAGCATCCCGGAACTCGCCGAACCGGTCGCGACCCCGCCGCCGGGCTACCGGGTGCTCGTCATCGGCACGGGGGTGGCGGGCATCGCCGCGGCGCATCAGCTGCAGGACATGGGCGTCGACTACACCATCCTCGAGAAGCAGCCGGAACCCGGCGGGAACTGGTGGCAGAACACCTACCCCGGCGCCGGCGTGGACACCCCGAGCCACCTGTATTCCTTCTCGTTCGCCAAGGAGGACTGGTCGCGGCATTTCGAGATGCGCGACGACATCCAGCGCTACTTCACCTCGGTGCTCAAGAACCTCGGCGCCGACGAACACATCCGGTACGGAACCGAGGTCACGAAGGCGGCATACGACGACCGGCGCCGGATGTGGCACGTCGATGTCCGCAACGCCGACGGTACCGAGGAAACGCTCGAGGCCGATGTGGTGATCAGCGCCGTCGGCGCGCTGAACCGGCCGAAGTGGCCCGAGCTGCCCGGTATGGACCGCTTCCGCGGCGTCGCCTTTCACTCGGCGCAATGGCCGGACGAGCTGGACCTGGACGGCAAACGGGTGGCCGTGGTGGGTAGCGGCGCCAGCTCGATGCAGATCGTTCCGGCCATCGTCGACCGCGTGGGTGAGCTGGTGATCTTCCAGCGTTCCCCGCAATGGGTGGCGCCGTTCGAGAAGTTCCACGTGCCGATCCCGGACGAGCTGCGGATGCTGCTGCAGGCGTGCCCGCTCTACTACTCGTGGTACTGGGTGCGGCTGTTCTGGCAGTTCGGCGACAAGGTGATCGAGGCGCTGCGCAAGGACCCGGAGTGGCCGCACCCGGAGCGCGCGGTCAACGCCCGCAACGACGGGCACCGCCGCTACTTCACCCGCTATCTCGAGGAGCAGCTCCGCGATCGCCCGGACCTGCTCCCCAAGACACTGCCCGACTACCCACCCTTCGGCAAGCGGATCCTGCTGGACAACGGCTGGTACGCGGCGCTGAAGAAGGACCACGTCACGCTGGTCGCCGAGGCCGTCTCCGAGGTGACCGAACGCGGGCTGGTCAGCGAGTCGGGCACCGAGCACGACGTGGACATCATCGTGTGGGCCACGGGTTTCCGGGCCGCCGAGTTCCTCGCCAGCCTGGAGGTCTACGGCGTCGACGGCGCCCGGCTGCGGGACGTCTGGCGCGGCGACGACCCGCGCGGCTATCTGGGCGTCTCCGTCCCGGGATTCCCGAACTTCTTCATGCTCGGCGGCCCCAACTCCTTCCCTGGCAGCGGCAGCTTCATGTACTTCATGGAGGTGCAGATGCGCTACCTCCGTGGACTGCTGACTCAGATGTGGCAGCGCGGCATCAAGGCGGTGGACGCCCGCCAGGAAGTCAGCGACGCCTACAACGATCTGGTGGACGAGACGCACGACCGGACCGTGTGGACGCATCCTGGTATGCGCACCTACTACCGCAATTCCCGCGGCCGGGTCGTGTACGTCATGCCGTTCCTCAACGTCGAATACTGGCAGATGACCAGAAACGTCAACCTGGACGACTACACACAACGCTGATCGGAAAAGACTGGAGCCGATGATGTCTCTGTCCGGTATGTCAGCGGTCACCAGCGAGGCCGTGCCGATCGGGGATCTGCTGCTGCGGTCGGCATCCGCCGCACCGGACCGGCCGGCGGTGGTGTTCCCCGGCGGTGGCCGCACCTACGGGGAGCTGGTCGCCGACGCGGTGGCGACCGCCCGCGGGTTGTACGCGCTGGGGGTGCGGCCCGGCGACCACGTCGGGATCCTGATGCCCAATTGCCCCGAGTTCTTCGACGCCTACTTCGGCGTGAGCCTCCTCGGGTGCGTCCTGGTCCCGCTCAACGCCCGGTTCCGCAGCAGCGAACTCGGCTACGTCATCGACCATGCCCGCCTGGCCGCGGTGCTGACAACCGACAGCATCGCCGACCGCACCGACTTCCGCTCGATCCTCGCCGAAAGCCTGCCGGGATTGGCGGCGGCCGCGGAAGGACAGGCGTTGCACCTGTCCGCCGCGGAACGGCTGCGGCATGTCGTGCTGCTGCGTGGTGCGGGAGCACCCGGTTTCGTCGGGCAGGAGGCGTTCTACCGGGGCGCGCGGGAGGTCCCCGCCTCGGTGGTGGACCGGGCGCGCGCCGCGGTGCGGCTGCGCGACATCGCGATGATCCTCTACCCCTCCGGCACCACCGCCCACCCCCAGGGGTGCCTCACCACGCACGAGGCGGTGGTGCGGGGCAGCGTCGGCCGGATGCGCGAGTGCGTCCCGCTCCACGACGTCAACGTGTTCTGGTGTCCCGGCCCCTTGTTTCACATCGCGGCGATGCAGACGATGCTGGGCGCCATCGGAGTCGGCGGCACCTATCTCACGGACACCTACTTCGACCCGGCCCGCGCGCTGCGGCAGCTCAGCGAGTACCGAGTCACCTCGTTGTGGCCGTGGTTCCAGCCGATCATGAACGGGCTGCGCACCGCGCCAGGCTTCACGCCTGCCGTGCTGGAGACGGTGAGCTCGTTCAGCCTGACCGGCCCGCCCGCCGTCCTGCGCGAGATCCAGGAACTGATGCCGGGCGCCGCACACATCAGCGGCTGCGGCCTGTCCGAGGCGGCGGGCTTCTACGCCATGCCCGCACTGACCGACGACAACGAGCGGCGCGCCACCACCGGGGGACCGCCGGTCAGCGGCGTGCAGCTGCGGGTCGTCGATCCGGTCACCGGCGCCGAGCGGCCCCGTGGTGAGCCGGGCGAACTGCTGGTGCGCGGGTACCTGGTGATGGAGGGCTACTACCGCGACCCGGAGCAGACCGCCAAGGCCATCGACAAGGAGGGATGGCTGCACACCGGCGACCTGTTCACAATGGACGACGACGACCACGTCACCTACCGCGGCCGGCTCAAGGACATGCTCCGCGTGGGCGGGGAGAACGTGCCCGCGCTCGAGGTCGAGGCGTTCCTGTGCACCCACCCGCTCGTGCAGCTGGCCGAGGTGGTGGGCCGGCCGGACGAGCGGCTCGACGAGGTCCCGGTGGCGTTCGTGGAGCTCGTCGCGGGAGCCGAACTGGGCGCGGACGAGCTGATCGAGTTCTGCCGTGGCCGGATCGCCAGCTTCAAGGTGCCCCGCGCCGTCCACTTCAAACGGCCGGGCGAATGGCCCATGTCGGCGACCAAGGTCAACAAGGTCGCGCTACGGCAGGAAGTCGCGCGCCTGCATGGCGGTGTGGGGAAGGGCTGAAGCGGGCTCGGGTCGGGTGGCTGCGGCCGCGGCTGCCGGGTGCGTCGGGCTTCGCGGGGCCGGGGCTGAAGCGGGCTCGGGTCGGGTGGCCACCGCGGCCCTTGGCATCAGGCTTCGCGCGGCAGGACTGAAGCGAGCTTGCGCCGGGGGCTGCGGCTGCCGGGGCATCAGTGCCGCGCGACAGCACCGACGCGGCTCGCACCGGGCAGCTGCGGCCCGCCGGGGCCATCAGCCTTCGCGCGACAGAACTGAACCGGGCCCGGGCTCACGCCGGGTGGCTGCGACCGCGACCGCCGGGGGCATCGGCCTCCCCGCCACAGAACCGAAACGGGCCCACGCCATGCGGCCGCGACCGCCGGGGGCATCGGCCTCCGCGCCACAGGACCGAAACGGCCCCATTCCGAGCGACCTCGACCACCAGGGATCGGGCTGCGGCACGTGACCGCCCGCGGCGGAGCCGAGGCGGTCACCTCGTGCTCAGCGGCCGGTCCACCGGGGTGCGCGTCGCTCCTCGAAGGCCCGCCTGCCTTCGGCCACGTCCTCGCTGTTGGCATAGGCCTCGATGAGTTCGTACTTTGTGGACAGTGCGACCTCCAGCGGCAGGTCCGCACGGGACAGCACCGCATCCTTCGCCGCCTGGGCCGCCAGCGGGGACACCGCGCAGAGCTTCTCCGCCCACCGGGTCGCGGCGGCGGCCAGCTCGTCCAGCGGCACGACCTCGTTCACCAGGCCGAAGTGCAGCGCCTCAGGCGCGGTGAGCCGGTCCCCGGTCAGGATCATGGCCAGCGCGATGTGGTGCGGCAGTTGCCGGATCGCCCGGTGCATCACGCCGCACTCGCCGATGATGCCCGCCTTCACCTCGGGGAGCCCGAACTTGGTGTCGTCGGCGGCGACGATGATGTCGGCGCACATGGCCAGCTCGAAGCCGCCGCCGAGTGCGTGCCCGTGGACCGCGGCGATCAGCGGTTTACGCAGTTTGACCAGCGGCCCGCCGATCCCGGTCAGCCCGCCGCCCAGTGCCAGCCGCGAAGCGTCGGCCTCGGTACCGCCGCTGATGTCGGCGCCCGCGCAGAACGCCCGGTCGCCGGCGGCGCCGAGGATCACCGCCCAGATGTCCGGGTCCGCGTCGATGGTCTGCCACGCGTCGTACAGCGCGACGTTGAGGTCGTGCGAGATGGCGTTGAGCGCCTTCGGCCGGTTCAGTGTCAGCCGGGCGATGTGGCCGTCCACCTCGAAGATGAGCTCGTCGGACACGGGGATCCCTTTCTGGTGCGGGCGGGTCAGCTCTTGCGGCCGATCGGGTTCAGTGCGTCGCCCTTGGCGTGGTAGTTCTCGGTGCCGGCGTGCTTGAGCTCGCGCCGCTTGATCCGCCAGCCCTGGGGCGTGCGGACCACGATGTCGTGGTACTGGCCCATCACGACGCCGTCGGGGCGCTCGCGGTTGTACCGGTGCCACGCGTAGAGAACCGACCGCACCCGCGCGGTGTCGTCGTCCTCGAAGTCGATCACCACGTTGGACACGTGGTGGCTGGTGCCGGCGAAGAAGGCGCCCACACCGGTCTTGTCGTTCTCCAGCGTCTCCCGGTAGGCGTCGTTGCCCTCCGCACCGAAGTCGGGACCGTAGGCGATGTAGCAGTCCTCGGTGAACAGCGCCGTCAGCTCCGCGGTCTGGTTCATGTCGAGATGGAAGGCGTAGTCGTAGAGCAGCGTCTTGATCTCTTCGCGGTCGACCAGCTGCCGCACGGTTCGCCGCAGGTCCTCGGTGGTGTCGGTCATCGGAAACGCCTCGCCTTGGTTTATATCAACGTAAACGAACTAGCGCATAGAATCTACGCAAGCGTAGACGAACGTGTCAAGCGGCCGCCGGGGATCCACCCCGGTCAGCCGACGTCGGCCACGCCCAGCGGCCGGCCGAGAAGACCGAGGAGGGCGGCTTGCAGGTACGGCGGCAGGGTGGCGAGTCCGGTCGGCGTGAGCACGGTCGACGGCACCGTCGTCGTGGAACAGCCGGACGGGACGGGCGCGCCGCCGAGGCGCTCGTTCAGCCAGTTCAAGGCCAGCGGCGCGCCGGTGACCATCAGGGTGGCATGCTCACTGGCCTCGTCGCGGACATACGTTATGCGGCCACCGCTCGCACACCACTGCGTGACCGTGTCGCCGACGTAGGTGTCGGGCACCAGCTCGTCGTGCACGGCCTGATAGACGAACACGGGCGCCTTGGGTGTGGTCGGACCCAGCCTCATGGCCTCGAACGTCTCGGCCACCGCGGGCAGCTCCATGAGCCGGCTGAACGGGATCGTCAGGTAGTCGTCCATGTTGAGCAGCGGATGCTCGGCCAGGTTGTACACGAGGCACTGCGCGTTTCCCGCGGCCAGCAACCGCTGTCCCGCCGGAGTCAGGTGCTCGTTGAACGCGGCTTCGAGCTCGGGGTTCCCGCGAAGCATGCCGGGGAGGAGGGAAGGGAGAAAGCCCGCGAAGGCTCCGCCATTGACAGCTTTGACCGATTCGCCGGCGCGCGTAAGGAACCCTCCCACCGCGACACCCGTCAGGTTCAGTTCGGGCGCGTAGCTCGCCTGCTCCACCGCGGCCCAGCCGGTGGCGAACGAACCGCCTGAGTATCCCCACGCGGCGGCCGGCGTGCTGGCCCCGGACAGCCCCAGTGGCGCGAACCGTTCGGCGGCGCGGATACCGTCCAGCACGGTAAAGCCTGGCTGTTCGGGGACCAAGAGGGTGCCTTCCGGCCCTTCCCAGTCCGGCACCGAGACCGCGTGGCCGGACGACACCGCGGCGTCGATCATGACCAGTTCCAGCTGGGTCGCCGCACTGCCGACCGGCTCGCCGCCACCGGATCGCAAACCGTAGGAGGGCGCGCACTGCGGACCCGAGGCGTCCTCGGCGATCTGGTAGGAGAGCAACCCGCGAACAGGCCCGCCGCTCGGCCGAACCACCGTGGTCACCGTCGCCATCGGCCGGCCCCCACGGCCCGTGGTCCGGTACAGCAGCTGCCATGCCTGCACGTTCTGCGGCAGCACACCGAACGCGGCGAGCTGGACCTCGCGCGACCGCAGGACTGTGCCCGGTGCTTCCGCGGCGTACCCCGGCGGCGGGGTGTAGAAGGGGTCGTTCTGCGGCGGCACGGGTGTCGCCGCGCTACTCGACGCGGGCGATGCGACCGAGCACAGCCCGACAAGGGTGATGCCGATCAACGCCCACAGCAACCGCTTCCAGCGCGAACCGTTCATGTCCAAATCCTGTTCCTTTCAAGGACTACGTTGTCCTTGCGGCTACCACGGGTCCACCCTGTGGCGCCGCGGTTTCCCGGCCGTGGCACGGTCCAGCACCGAGGTGATCCAGCGGCGGGTGTCCACCGGGTCGATCACGTCGTCGATCTCGAATACCGACGCGGCGTTGAGCGCCGAGCCCTCTTGCTCGTACTCGCCGACCAGCCTGCGGAACTCGCGTTCGCGTGCCGCCGGGTCCGCGATCTGGTCCAGTTCGCGCCGGAATCCCAGCCGCACCGCCCCTTCCGGTCCCATCGCACCGAAATGACCCGTAGGCCAGGCCACGATCGCGTCCGGCACCCGGAAACTACCGCCCGCCATCGCCTGACCGCCGAGACCGTAGGACCGGCGCAGCACGACCGTGCACAGTGGCACGGAAAGGTTCGGGCCGACCGTGAACAGCCTGCCGAAGTGCCGCACCGCGGCGGTCCGCTCGGAGTCGGGCCCCACCATGAACCCGGGAGTATCGCACAAGGTGACGACCGGGATTCCGTAGTTGTCGCACAGCCCCAGGAACCGCGCCATCTTGTCGGCGCCGTCGCTGTCGATGGCGCCGCCGAGATGAGTGCTGTCATTGGCCACGAACCCCACGGTCCGCCCCGCCACCCGCGCGAGTGCGGTGATGATGCCGGGGGCGAACGCGGCGCGCAGCTCCACAGTGGTCCCGGCGTCCGCGACGACCTCGACCACCCGCCGGACCTCGAAGGTGCGGGACCGGCGTTCGGGCACCAGGTCCCGCAGCTCGTGCTGGTCGCCCGCCTCCCAGGATCGTGGTGCGGGGCCGAACAGACTCAGGTAGGAACGGGCGACCCGCACGGCGGCGGCCTCGTCCGGCACCACGACGTCCACGGCACCGTTGACGGCCTGCTCGTGCGCCGGGCCGATGTCGTCGGCGGCGACCGTGCCCAGCCCGCCACCCTCGATCATCGCCGGCCCGCCCATGCCGATGTTCGCGTCGGCGGTGGCCACGGTCAGGTCGCAGGCGCCGACCAGCGCGGCGTTGCCGGCGAAGCAGCGGCCGGCGGCGATCGCGACGGTCGGCGCGCGCCCGTTGAGCCTGCCGAGCGCGACGAACGTGCCGAGATCCATGCCGGTGGCCTTGGCGAGGTTGTCGGTGTCGCCCGGCCGGCCGCCGCCGCCCTCGGCGAAGATCACCACCGGTGTCCGGTGCCGGCGGGCGAGTTCGAACATCCGCTCGGCCTTCTTGTGGTTCTGCACCCCTTGCGTGCCGGCGAGCACGGTGTAGTCGTAGGCGAGCACGCCCACCGCAGCCCCGTGGACCGGGACGAAACCGGTGACCAGCCCGTCGGCCGGAGTTTCCCGTTCCAGCTCCTCGACCGGACGCCGCCGCCGCTGGGCGGCGATCACCAGTGCACCGTGTTCGACCAGTTCGCCGCCCGGATCGGCGAGGTCGGCGACGTTCTCTCGCGCGGTGCGTTTGCCGCGCCGATGCCGTTTCGTGGCGGCCTGCGGGCGCGCCTCGTCCAGTCCGGCCGCGTGGCGGCGGCGAACCTCGGCGAGGTCGGGCCGGATCCGGCCCGGGTCAGAAGGAAGCGGCCGGCTTTCCGGCACGTCGTCGATCGCGGGTGTGCCGGTCGGCTCCACGGCAGCCACCTGCCGCCCGGCCGTGACCTGGTCGCCGACCGCGACCTCGATGTGCTGCACCGTCCCGGCGGACGGCGCGCAGATCTCGTGTTCCATCTTCATCGCCTCGACCACCACGAGGGTCGCACCGGCGGCGACCGGGTCGCCGGGCGCATGGCACACCTCGACAACGGTGCCGCCGACGTGGCTGCGCAGCGGTACGAGCCCTGGGGACGCGCTTGCCGGGGTGGGCGTAGCGCGCTCGTCCAGCAGTGTGGTGGTGACGGCCGCCGCGTTCCCGGTCAGGTCGTCGAGCAGGGCGACCAACTCGTCGCGGTTGGTGGCCGGCCCGGCGATCCGCAGCCCACGCACTGCGGCGACAAGCGAGCGCAACGCGCCGTCCGGGGTCGATGCGTGCGCCATGACCTTGGCCAGCAGCGGGTCGAAGTCGCCGCCGGCGGTGGTTCCGACCGCGGCCGCGGTGTCCACCCGGACGCCGGGTCCTTCCGGCAGCTCCAGGGCGGTGATCGGGGCCACCGAGGACACCGTCACCCTGGCCTCGGCCGCGTGCCCCTGCTCCGTCACACCTGCCGGCAGGGGCCCGCCGGCCGCCACGGTCAGCTGCAGCGCGACCAGGTCGAGGCCGGTGACCTGCTCGGTGATGCCGTGTTCAACCTGCAGCCGCGGGTTGGCCTCGATGAAGTAGTACGCGCCAGGGTCGTCGAGATCGACCAGGAACTCACACGTGGCCAGGCCACGCAGGCGCACCTCCCGGCCAAGGCGTGCCGCATCCTCCGGCAGCGCACGGGCGACCACGGGATGCAGGCCGGTGGCCGGGGCCAGCTCGACCACTTTCTGGTGCCTGTGCTGCAGCGAGCAATCGCGGGTGCCGAGCACCAGCACGTCGCTGCCGTCGCCGGCGAGCTGCACCTCGATGTGCCGGCACCGGGGCAGATACCGTTCCAGATACACCGTGTCGTCGCCGAAACCGCGCAGCGCCTCGGCCCGGCAGCGGCGCACCGCATCGGCCAGCCGCGCCGGTTCGGTCACGACTCGCATCCCGCGCCCGCCGCCACCGGCCGCGGCCTTCACCATCGCCGGAGCCGACAGGAAAGCGGTGTCCTCGACGTCGGCGGTCGCGGGCAGGACCGGGATCTCGATCCGGACGGCCAGCTCTCGCGCCGCCGGCTTGTCACCGAGCAGGGCCAGCGTTTCCGGTTCGGGGCCGACGAAAACCAGCCCGGCGGCGAGGCAGGCGGACGCGAACTTCGCGCTCTCACTGAGGAATCCATAACCGGGATGCACCAGCGTGGCGCCGGTCTCCGCGGCGATCCGCACCAGGTCCGCATCGTCGAGATAGGCCGCGGGGCCGTGCCCACGCAGTTCGCGAGCCTCGTCTGCGGCGAGAACGTAGGGTTCGCCCGCCTCCGCCGCGGTGTGGACGGCGATCGTGCGCAGCCCCATTTTCCTTGCTGTGTCGGCGATCCGGGCCGCCACTTCGCCGCGGTTGGCGATCAGCACCACGCCGTCGGCCTGGGCCGCCACGGTCATCCCAGTTCCCGGGTGATCACCCGGCCGCTACCGGTGCGCGGGAAGCCGGTGTGGGTGCGTACCACGTCCGGCACGCTGCGACGGCCCAGCTTTTCCCGGCACCAGGCCAGAAACGCGTCCTCGGTGAAGCCCTTGGCCGGGATCACGTGGGCGACCACCAGCGCGTCCAGCTTCGGGTCGTCCTTGGCCGTGACGGCGGCATCCTCGATCAGCGGGCAGGTCTGCAGGTCCAGCTCCAGCGCGTAGGTGGACAGGTTCTCCCCGCCGCGCCGGATGATGTGCATCCGGCGGCCGCGGAACTCGAACCGTCCGCCCGGGTGGCGGACCATGATGTCGCCGGTGTGCAACCACTTCCCGTCGACCAGTGCGGCCGCGGTGGCCTCGGGCGCGTCGAGGTATCCGCGCATCAGCGTCGTTCCTGGCGTGCCCGCCACCCACAGTTCGCCCGGAGTCCCGTCCGCCACGTCCCGGCCGTCGTCGCCGACCAGCCGCACCGCCGGGACCCCGACGAACGGGCGGCCGATGGTCTGCCGATCGTCGGTCTCCCAAGGAGAACCGCCCAGGACACCGGTCACCGACTCGGTCTGCCCGTAGATCTGGCGCATCTCGATGCCCGGCACAAGCCGGTCCCAGTCCCGCCAGTCCGCCGCCGACAGGGTCATGCCGTACTGGATCAGCCGGAAGGAGCCGGCCGGCACCGGGCGGCCGGCGGCCACAGCACGGTGCAACGCGAGCCGCATCGGCGGCGCCACCATGGAGCTGACCGTCACGCCGGCGCCGGCCGCCACCGAGAAGTAGTGGGTGGCACTGAACCGCCGGGTGGTCGCGATCGACCCGCCGGTGACGAAGGCCGGCATGCACAGGTAGATCTGGCCGTTGGTGTGGAAGAACGGTGAACACAGGTAATGCCGGTCGGTGCTGAGGTAACCGCTGTTGCGGGCGAGGCGCTCGGCGCCGGACACATAGCAGTGGTTGGTCAGTTCGACGAGCTTGGGCGCACCGGAGGTGCCGGACGTCGGCAGCAGTCCGGCGACCGACTCGGGCTGCGCCTCGCCGGGCTCCGCGCCCAGGGCGGCCAGGCCGTCGATCCCGCCGTAGCCGCCGGTCAGCGTGAAATCCTCGGGCACGATCAGTCGCGCCTTCGAGCCGGTGGAACGGATTGCGGCGGCGGCGCGCTGGGCGTTGTCGGGGCAGGCGAGAACCACCGCGGGCGTGGTGGCCTGGAGTGCGCGTTCGAAGGCGAGCAGCCCGGAGTCGACGTCGATCGCCTGCACGGTGGCGTTGTTGGCGATGATCGCCAGCCACAGCGCGATGGTGAGGGGGGAATTCGGCAAGGCCAGCACCGCCGTGCGCTGGTCGGTGACGCCGTGCGCGGCCAGCCGCCTGCGCAGGTCGGCGGTGTCGGCAACCAGCCGTTCCCAGCTCGTCGTCGCCGGGCGCGGTTGCGCCGGATCGGGAACGTCGACCACGGCGGGAGCATCGGGGCGGGCACCGGCCCAGTGCGTGGCCAGCCGCCACGGCGTGCGGTCGGCTCCGGTGTCCAGCACGGGAGCGGTCATGGGAGCAGGCCCCGGTCGCCGGTCGTGGGCGGCACCCGGAAATCGGCCATCACGTTCTTGAGTCCCTCGTCGCGGATCCGCTCGCGGATCTCCAGTACCGCGGGCGAGAGGTGCAGGAGCGCGTCGGTCTCGCTCACGCCCGCC
>DASZUO010000075.1:0-3218 GCA_035547575.1 Amycolatopsis sp.
GCGCGTTGACGCGGGCGCATCTCGTCTCGAACGCAGGGTGCTGCGCACGAAACGGCAACTGTCCATAGCGATTCGAACGGCGCAATCGTCATCAAGGCGCGCTCCGCTGGCTCCGGGGCGTAACGCAGGTTTGACATCGCCGTCCAGAGTGGATACGTTCGACAGCGTAATTACGAATGAGAGTGACTCTGTATTTATTGAGGAGTGTTGATGTCGGACCCAACCGAGGTCAGCGACGGGCGTCCTCGCAGGCGAGGACGCCCGCGGTCGGAGGCGGTGGACGAGGCGATCGTCGCGGCCGCGGTCGACGTCGTCGCGGAGGTTGGGTACAAGGTCGCCACACTGGAGATGATCGCTTCGCGAGCGGGCGTCGGCACGGCGACGATCTATCGGCGGTACTCCACGAAGAGTGCGCTGATCGGGGCGGCGCTGAAGGCGCTGGCGGAGGAGTTCATCCCGCCGCGAACTGGTGACGTGCGAGACGATCTTGCCGTCCTGGTGCACCAGGTGTCCAGTGGAATGAACTCGCGGCCTCTTGGCCGCGTTCTCGCGGCGATGTCCTTCACCGAGCCCGAGTTGTTCGAGTTGGGGTGGTCGACCCTGGCGCGGCCCCGCCGTGATGTGCTCGAAGGAGCCGTTACGCAGGCGATTTCCGCCGGCCAGCTCCGGCGGGATCTCGACGTCCCGCTGTTTCTCGACGTCCTGAGCGCGGTTCCAGTCTGGTCGCAACTCGTGCGACCGGGGGAGGACTTCTCAATGGAGACCGCTTATGCGGTGGTCGATCTGCTCCTCGTCGGGGCCGCGCCACCGGACGAAGCCGGAATTCAACCCGACAGAGGGGATTCAGATGCCCACAGCTGAAATGGTCATGGCCGAGGAGCGTCTTCGGAAGATCACGGCCGGCGCTCGTGACGCGATCGTTTCCGGGAACGACACGGTGGCTGCTGGTTTGCCACCCGAGATCGCCGCGGCGCGAGAGTTTTATGCGGCGCTCGGACGGGAGTTCGCGCCGGACCCTGGCACACGAATCGAGGCGGTCACCGTCGGCGGTGTGCCCTGCGAGCTGGTCCGTGCCGAGGAGTCGGTCGAGGAACGGTCGGTCGTGTTGCTGCACGGCGGAGGCTGGCTCGCCGGACGGGCGGCCGAGTACCGCCAGCTCGCCGGACGGCTCGCGAAAGTGACCGGCGCCCGCGTCATCGTGCCCGATTATCGCCTTGCGCCGGAGGACAAGTTTCCGGCGGCGCTGGAGGACATCTGCGCGGTTTATCGCGGCCTGCTCGACGAGGGAGTAAATCCGGCGGCGCTGGCCATCGGCGGGAGCTCCGCCGGTAGCGCGCTGTCACTCGCGGCGCTGGTGGTCACGCGGGGAGAAGGGCGTCCGATGCCCGCCGCTGTGTACAACATCTCCCCGGCGGTGGACCTGACGGCAAGCAGTCCCAGCCTTAATGATCCAAGTCATCCGGACTTCATCGCGCCCGAAGTGCTGCGGCATGTCTACAAGAACTACCTGGGCGATCACGATCCGGCCGACCCGCTCGCTTCACCCGTGTTCGCGGATCTGACCGGCCTGCCGCCTCTGCACGTGGAAGTCGGCGGAGCGGAACGGCTGGTCGACGACGCGACCCTGCTCGTCGAACGAGCCCGGTCCTGCGGAGTTACAGCCACCCTCGAGATCGTCGACGGCGGCATACACGCCTTTCCCTTCGCAGCGCCCGAATCACCTGAAGCGGCCGCATCGATCGAACGGATCGGCCATCACATCGTCACGGCCTTCAACGGTCGGTCATGACCGAAAACCAAGGAGACAAGCAAGTGAGCACGCCACCCACCCGGCGCAAGTTCTTTTTCGACGACGTCTTCACCGATCTCGCCTTTCTGCACACCTTGACCCACCACGGGTTCGGCGGTGTCGCGCTCGGCGAGTGCTATGCGGCCGCCGCGAAGATCACGCCCGGTGACGCCGAAAGCTGGCGTACCAGCTGGCAGGAACTCGCCGAGCGAGTGGAGGCCGACGCGATCGTCGCGGAGCAGAAAGGACATCTCGTCAGCGCGCGAGACTGCTACCTGCGCGCGGTCAGCTATCACTGGAACGCGAGCATGGGAATCCGGCACACGGACCCGGCATTCCGTGCCGCGATCGAGAAGTACCGATCACTGTTCATCAAATTCGGTGAACTGAGCACGCCGAAGATCGAGTACGTGCAGATCCCCTTCGGGGACACGACACTACCGGCCTTCTTCATGCCCGCCGACAGCAGTGGTGAACCACGTCCGACCATCGTCATCGGCGACAACGTCAGCGAGGAACTGTATTACTGGGTCGGCCCGCCGGCGGTCGAGCGAGGCTACAACGCCCTTCTCGTCGATCTTCCGGGAATCGGCCTCAACTGGATGAACGGGATCCATTTCAGGGCCGATACGGAGGTGAGCGTCGGAGCCGCCGTCGACTATCTCCTCAGTCGTAGTGACGTCGATCCCGATGCTGTCGTCGTCTACGGCGGTGGTGAGCCCGGCGGGTACGTGATGACCCGGGCGACGGCGTACGAGAAGAGGATCGCCGCTTGCGTGGTCGATCCCTATGTGCCCGACAACCGCGCCGTCTACGACATCGCGAGCCGGGACGACTGGGCGAACCAGTCGTCGGTCGGCGACTCCCTCGGGGCCGTGCTCGCCGGGCAGCTTCACCAGTTCTACGCGCCGGCGCCGGGCACCGAGCTGCCGGCAAGCACCTCGGACGCCGAACTCATCTCCGTACCGTTGTTGTGCCTCAACGACTCCAGCGACGGAGCCGAGCTCATCGACGCGGCCACCGGGGTAATCGCATCCTCGGCGAACCCGTCCTCGGCCCACCGGGTCTTCACTGCCGAGGACGGCACCAGCGGTTACCGGGAACTCGACAACTTCAGCCTCAAACACCGTGCCATGTTCGACTGGCTGGACGAGGTGCTCGATCGCAACGCCACCGACCGGTGACGGCCATGCACTACGACGCGATGCAGGACGAAGCCGGTGGCGGTACTCGTTTCGTCTCCTACGATCTGGAGCAATACCCCGCCGAAATAGAGACGGGTGTTCCTCCTCTTCTGGTGACCTCTCCGATGTCCGCGGGTCAGGTGCGGTTCGTGGACATCCCGGAGGATGTCAAGGAGGTCCCGCCTCATCCGGCACCGACTCGCCAGTTCGTCGTCGCGCTCACCGGTGTCTACGAAGCCGTGGCA
>DASZUO010000076.1:0-5733 GCA_035547575.1 Amycolatopsis sp.
AGCGCACCGACTGCCCACACGGTGGCACTGCCCTGCTCATCCCGAAGCATCGGCCACCCCCGGCTCGAGGGCGGCGTCTGCCTCGGCGTGCAGGTGAATGCCCGGCAGGAGGCCGCCAACCGGTTCGGCGTCGACCTTGACGGTGACCATGCCGCCGGCCGGTTCGACGGAGAGCTTCGCGCCGGCCGGCGCGATCTCCGCGACCGCGTGCTCCGCCAGCGGCCGCTGGCCCCTGGCGATCAGCCGCGCCGCTTCGCGGGCCGCGTCGGCGCACCGGAGTTGGCCGGTCATCGCCACGGCGCCCGAAAGCACCAGGCCGAGCACCAGGGTCAGGCAACACAGGACGATGGCAGCTTCCACGGTGACCGCGCCGCGGTCGGTGTCACTCCTGCGCGACAAGACGGCTCCTAAGCGGAGTCACGAGGGCGACACCGCCAATGCGTGCTCCACCAGTGCACTCAGCGCGTGGCTCACGGAATCACCGCTGACCACGACATACAGCACGCTTGCGAAGGCGACCGCCGCGAGCGTGCCCACCGCGTACTCCGCGGTACTCATGCCGTCATCGGTGACGACGACCGTGCGGAACCAGCGGCGCCACCACCGGGGCTTGCGGGGTGCGGTGTGACGTCCGGTTGTCTGCCAGAACATGAGCGTTTTCCTTTCCGTAGCAGGTCAGTACGAAATGAGCCGGTTCGCGAGGCCGAGCACGACCGGCACCACCCCGAGGCAGAGGAAGGCGGGCAGGAAGCACAGGGCGAGCGGGCCGGCGACCAGCACGCCGGCGCGCTGTGCCCTCGCTTCCGCTTTGTCGGCGAGGCCCGCGCGGAGTTGTGTTGCGAGCTCCTCGGCGAACTCCGCCAGCGCGCTACCGGACCTGGCTGTGCGCCTCGCCGCCCGGGCGAGTTCAGCGGTGCCGGCACACTGGCTCGCGGGCTGCCAGGCTTCGGCCGGGTCGGCTCCAAGAGCAAGCATGCCCGCCGCGGCTCGGAGGGCGTGGGCTTCGGGCCCCGGCAGGTCGTCGGTCACCGCGGCGATCGCGGTGGGGACCGGCAACCCGGCGCGCAAGCACGCGGCGAACATGTCCCAGACGCCCGCCAGCTCTTCTGGTGGCGGCCCGCGCCGACGGCGATCGGCGGGTTGCGAGGGAACCAGGCGGGGCCGCAGGTGTGCGAGCCGCGCGTGCGCGGAGGCTTGAGCCGGCAGCATCAGCAGGGCGGCGGCCATGAGGACCGCGGTTGTGGCGTTCATGTGGGCTCACACAGCTTCGGGTTCGCGATCGAGCGGATTCGGCGATCCGGATGTCGAGCAGCCGTATTGGGCGCCTTCATGTGGCCGCCTCCAGGCGGGTGAGCCGGTCGCTCCACGCGATTCCGGCGAGGATCAGCCCGGCGCCGACGACGAGGAGCAGTTGGCCGATCGACGTGCCGGTGAGCACGTGCAGCGCTCGGGCACCGATGGCTTGGCCGAGCAGGAGTCCGAGGCCGGGCAGGGCGGCAAGCGCGGCCGAGCTCGCGCGCGGTCCGGACATGTGTGCGTCGGAGCGGGCCAGGAACCGGGCATTGGCGGCGATGTCGCGACGGACGGCGTCGAGCAGGTCGGCGAGCGGCAGTCCATGGCGCCGGCTGAGCAGCCACGCCTTGGTGAGCTGCCGATGTATCGGCGAGCTGTCGCCGATCGCGGACTCGTCTCCGTAGCGCGCCGACACTGCCAGAGATCGCATGAGATCCGCGACGGGCTGCGGTGTGTCCGCCGCGGCTGCCTCTGCCGCGAGCGCGGGTGGCGCGCCGGTGCGCAGCTCGGCGACAACTGTGCGCAGAGCCTCGGACAGGTCTTTCGCGGTCGCCAACCGGGACTTGGTGCGCTGCCTGCTTCGGCGTTGCCACCACACGGCGGTGGTCATCAGGCCCGCGGCGATCGCGCCACCCAGGCCGAGGAGCGGGACGAGCGCGACGACTGCCAGGCCGGCGATCTTCTTCCCGCTGAGGCGGGTCGGTAGGCGTCGCCTGGGTACGGGAGGCAGCAGGCGGCTGATCGGGTCACGCGGCGCGGGCCAGGCGAACAGAGCGAGAGCCACGCAGAGCGGCATCGTGGTCAGCATGGCGCGCGTACTCCCCGGTCAGCGAGCAACGCGGAGAACAACACGCGCCGTTTGGTCCAGGCACCGGCCTGCCACACGGGCAGTACGCGCACGTCGCCGGTTTCTCCGCGGCTCAGAACGCCGACCTCGGCGAGCCGTCGTCGGCCGGCGCCTTCTCGACGCATGTGCAGTACGACCTGCACGGCGGCGGCGAGTTGACTGTGCAGCGCGGCACGAGACAGCCCACCCAGCGCGGCGAGTGCTTCCAACCGGGCCGGTACCTCGGCGGGTGAGTTCGCGTGCAGTGTGCAGGCTCCGCCGTCGTGGCCAGTATTCAGGGCGCTCAACAATTCGCAGACCTCCCGGCCGCGGACTTCGCCGACGACGAGCCGGTCGGGGCGCATGCGAAGCGCCTGCCGCACGAGGTCACGCAGGGTGATCTCGCCCGCACCCTCCACATTGGACGGGCGTGCGATCAACCGGACGAACTGAGGGTGCGCCGGAGAGAGCTCGCCCGCGTCCTCGACGCTGACGATCCGCTCGCGGGGATCGACGGCGCCGAGCATCGCGGCGAGCAGGGTACTTTTGCCGGCGCCGGTGCCACCGGTGACCAGGAAGGCGAGCCGTGCCGCCACGACCGACGCCACGAGTTCCGCACCCTCACCATCGAACGTGCCGAGCGTCCGGAGGGCCGGGAGATCGTGCACGGCGGGCCGCAGCACGCGAAGCGAGATGCACGTGCCGTCTGCGGCGACTGGGGGGAGCACGGCGTGCAGACGCACCCGGCCATGTTGGCCGGCGCCGGGTAGCCAACCGTCCACATAGGGCTGTGCGTCGTCGAGCCTGCGCCCTGCCGCCAGCGCGAGTCGCTGGGCCAGCCGCCGGACAGCCTCGTCGTCGGCGAAGCGGATTTCCGTCCGCCGCAAGCCGTCCGGGCCGTCAGCCCACACCTCGTCCGGGCCGGTGACCAGAATGTCTGTGGTATCGGGCTCGGCGAGCAACTCCTCGAGCGGGCCCACGCCGGTGAACTCGTGCCGCAGTATTCGCAGCGCTTCGAGGATCTCGCTGTGGTCGACCGGCCCGCCCGCCTCCGCACGGATGGCGTCGGCCACGGATTGGGGATCAGCACCGGAACCGTTGCGCGCCAGGTGGAAGCGGACGCGTTCCATCAGGTTCGCCGCTGCGGGGTCGCTCCGCCTGGATGTCGGCGTTTTGCGGAAAGGGACTGGCTGCGTCATGCCGTCACCTCTGATCGGCGTGCCTCGGCGCGCGCTGCGGCCAGCGTGAGGCGAGCCGCGACGGCCAGCGGACTGCGACGGCGAGGGAAGCAGTCGCCGTTGTCGAGCGCCTTGGCCAGTTTGCGGTCCGGGGCCATTGAGGTGAGGAGCGGGACCTGGACCGCTTGTGCGACCTCCCGCGGTGTGAGATCACCGGGGGCGGGGCCGCGGACGACGAGGTAGAGGCGGTCGGCGTAGTTGTGGGCCGGTCTGCGGACACGGCTTGTGTGCGTGCGGGGCGGGCCTGAGCCGAGGCGGGGGCCGGTGGCGGTGGCAGTGGGGCGGGGGCCTGCCGAGGTGCGGCCCGCGTCGATTTGGGTGGGCGGGTCGGCTACGAGAGGAAGAGCGCCTTTTATGTGGTCGGCTACGCGGCGGGCCGAGGCACAGGCGCGGACTTCTGCGGGAACGACCATGACGATCAGGTCGGCGCGGACGAGGACGGCTTCGGCGGCTGGACCCAGGTGACGTGGGAGGTCGCAGACGACCGTGGTGCCGGCGCGGCGAGCGGCGTCCACAACGGACGCTACGGCGGCACCCGTGGGGCCGGCGCCGGTACCGTCGCAGGACAGGAACGGGAGGCGGCGGCCTCGGTATTGGTATTTCGGTAAGGCTTCGCGCAGGGTGGACATCGAGATGCGGCCGCCGTCGAGGTGGAGGGCGGGCCAGCGGGCTCCGTCTGCTGACTCGGCGCCCAGCGTCATGTCGAGGCCTGGGCCCAGGGGGTCGCAGTCGAGCAGGAGTGCACCGCCGCCCTCGATCGGTTGGTGCGTCCCGCTTGCGGACGCACGCCTGCCCGCCGTCGCCGGCAGTACGCGGGCGACGTTGCCCGCTGCTGCCGCGGCATCGGCGTTCGCCGACCATGCACCGGGGACGGTCATGACACGGGCGGGGCCCTCGGCAGGCGCTTCCACAGCGAGGTCGGCGTTGCCGGTCGCAACGCGAGTGGAACTGCCGGAGCTTGCCGTTGACCGGACGCAGGCGGCGCTCGCGAACAGCGCGCCGATCGCGGTGCTTGCGGACAGTGCGGGGGCGGCTGCGCGCGCGGACGGCGCGGCGCGGGTGACGGTCGCAGACCGTACGCGGTCGGCCGCGCCTGCGGCACTCACCGGGAGGGCGCGGCCGGTGACGGGTGCGGCCGGGGCCGGGTCGTCGCGCGACGCAGGCAACGCAGGGTCCGCTGGCAGTGCGGGGTCGGTTGCGGACCGGTCGGGCTCGATGGCGCTCGCCGGCTGAGAGCGGCCGGCGGCGCTGGTCGCCGGAGGGGAGCGGCGCTCGGCTGTGGCTGTCAGGGCCAGGGCGGCGGCGAACACGGAGGCGCCCGCCCCGCCGCGACCGCCGACGACCGCTACGACGCAGCCCCCGGAAACGGTGGGGCCCTCGGCGACGTCGGCCAGGACGCTGACCAACTCCGCCTCGCGGTCGGGCAGCGGTACGACCATCTCGATGCCCGCGTCGAAGGCGCGTTGCCAGATCGGGGGCCCTGGCGTGCCCCGTGTGACGAGCAGCAGACCTGGACGGGGTGGCAGCGCGTGGTCGAGGGAACCCTCGTCGATGAGGATCAGCGGCGCCCGTGACCAGTCGGTGCGTGCCGAGACGACGTCGGGCGCACGCTGGAGCTCGCAGCCGACGGCGGCGGCCAGCCGCAGGACGTCGTCCAGCAGGGTTTCGTCCGTGATGACCACCAGCGGGCGTTCGTGCGCCATCTGCAACCCCCAGGCAATTGGTTGGAATCGGGATGACTCCAACGTTGGCGGGGGTGGCGAGGGGGAGCAATGGGATGTTGCCGAGGCTGTGGATAAGTGGGGTGTTGTGGATAAGTCCGGAGCCGCCGGGACGATCCTCGGCTACGGTCGTCGCTTCACGAGCGCTGTGCGATCAAGCTCCTATCCTGGACATGTGGCAGAACCGATCAGCTCGGCGGCGAGCACCCCCCGCGTCGCGGCCTTCTTCGACCTCGACAAGACGATCATCGCGTCGTCCAGTGCACTCGCGTTCAGCAAGCCCCTGCTGCGCCAGGGTCTGATCAGCCGGCGCGCCGCGCTCAAGAGCGCCTACGCCCAGCTCGTCTTCTCGCTGTCCGGCGCCGACGAGGACCGTACCGAGCGGATGCGCGCGGAGATCTCCGCCCTGTGCACAGGCTGGGACGTCGCCCAGGTACGGGCCATCGTCAACGAGACCCTGCACGACATCGTCGACCCGCTGGTGTACGCCGAAGCCGCCGAGTTGATCGCGTCCCACAAGGAAAAGGGGCACGACGTGATCGTGCTCTCGGCCGCGGGCGAGGAGGTCGTGAGTCCCATCGCGACGATGGTCGGCGCCACCCGCAGCGTCGCGACCCGGATGGGGATCGTCGACGGCCGCTACTCCGGCCAGGTC
>DASZUO010000077.1:0-5033 GCA_035547575.1 Amycolatopsis sp.
GCTCGGCGTGGTCGCCGCGGTGCTCGTCGGTGCGATCGTGCCGGACTTCGGCGTGCGGGCCACCGCGTGGATCAAGCTGATCCTGCAGGGTCTCGTCGGGCTCGGCGTGTCGTTCGGCGTGCTCGCGGCGCTGAAGGTCGAGGAGCTCGCGCCCGCGACGAAGAGGTTCACTCGTTTGATCAAGCGCGGGTAACAATTGACGCACGGAGAAGTCTGATTCACGCGTCGTATTCACGTACCCTCGACCAGAGGTGCGTGAAAGAGAGCGTGGGGTGAACGAGAAGCGGAGCGAGCAGTCCGGTGCTGCCCGGGTGGGCGTGCGCGCGCGGGGCGGGTCCCTGGCGCCGGGCAGTGTCGTCGGTGACGGCAGGTATCGGTTGCTGGCCCAGTTCGGCATCGACGAGCGTGCCGGGGCGCATCTCTGGCGTGCTCGCGACGGGCAACTGCGCCGGGACGTCGCGCTGACGCTGCTGGTCGGTGACCCGGCCGACGCGGAGTCGGCCCGCATGGCCCGCCGCACCCTCGAGCGCGCAGCGCACGCCGCGAAGTTCACGCACGACGCCGTGGCCAGGGTGCTGGACGTGCTCAGCCTCGGCAGCGGCATCACCTCCGGTGAGGGACTGCTCGGCGTCGTCGTCACCGAATGGACCAAGGGCACCGACCTGATCGACCTGGTCGCCGAGCACCCGGTCGCCCCGCTGACGGCGGCGCGGATGGTGCAGAAGCTGGCCGAGGCGGTCGAGCGCGCCCACCACTCGGGCCTGGTCCTCGGGCTCGACCACCCGCAGCGGCTACGGCTGACCGCGGACGGCACGCTGCGGCTCGCGTTCCCCGGCCCGCTGCCGGACGCGACGCTGCGTGACGACGTCAAGGCGATCGGTGCCGTCCTGTACCTGCTGCTCACCGGCAGATGGGCGCTGCCCGGCGGCCCCGCGGCCATTCCGGCGGCACCGCACGCCCCGAACGGGCGGCTGGTGCCGCCGCGTTCGCTGCAGCCCGCCGTGCCTGCCGAACTGTCGTCGCTGGCCGTGCGCACCATCGAGGACGGCGGCCACGGCGGCATCCGCACGAGCGCCGCGATCCTGCGTGCTCTCGAACTCGCGGCCGAGGCCGAGGAACGCACTCAGCTGATCAACGCCCAGGGCCCGAAACCCGACGACGACGGCACGATCTGGACCACGAAGAAACCGGTCAAGGACAAGGCGCGGCGCCGCAAGCTGGCGCTCGGCGTCACCGTGCTGGTCGTCGCGGCGGTGGCCATCCTGGCCTGGCTCGGCATGCTCGCCATCAGCTTCTTCCAGGACAGCCCGAACTCGGGCGGCCCCGCGATCAACGTGGCGGCGCCCACCACCACGGTGGCCCCACCGCCGACCAGCAGCGAGGCCCCGCCGCCCAGTTCGCCGGCGGGCCAGGCCCAGATCGGCGCGGCGGTCGAACCGGCGAGTATGTCGGTGTACAACCCCGACGGCGACGGTGACAACACCAGCCGCGCGAAGAACACCGTCGACGGCGATGCGGGCACCACCTGGCGCACCGATCAGTACAACCAGCAGTTCCCGACCATCAAGGAAGGGGTCGGGCTACTCGCGACGTTCGACAACCCGATCAACCTCGCGAAGGTCACCATCGCGGCGAACAGCCCGGGCACCACGGTGGAGATCCGCGTCGCCGACTCGGCCAAGCCGGACCTGAACGACACGCGCGTGGTCGGCAACGCCACGCTGAACGGGCCGACCACCGACATCACGCTCGCCCAGCCGCAGCAGGCACGTTACGTGATCGTCTGGATCACCCAGCTGAGTAAGACCGGATCGAAGTACCAGTCGCAGATCGGGGAAGTGACGTACCTGCCCGCCCAGTAGTCTCACCGGGGTGACCGCAGCTGCACCGACGGACGCCGATCTCATCGCGGCACATGCCTCGGGGGATCCGCATGCCTTCAGTGAACTGGTGAGACGGCATCGAGACCGGCTGTGGGCGGTGGCGTTGCGCACGCTGCGCGACCCCGAGGAGGCGGCCGACGCGCTGCAGGACGCCTTCATTTCCGCGTTCCGCGCGGCGGGCAACTTCCGCGCCGAGTCGGCGGTGACCACCTGGTTGCACCGGATCGTCGTCAATGCGTGCCTCGACCGGGTACGCCGGAGGCAGGCACGACCGACGGTGCCCTTGCCCGAGACCGGCTTCAACGAGCCCGCGACGCCTCGCGACTCGATGGCCGACCGGGAGACCCGGCTGGTCATCAACGAGGCGCTCGCCCAGTTGCCGGAAGACCAGCGGGCGCCGATCGTGCTGGTGGACGTCGAGGGGTACTCGGTCAGCGAGACCGCGCGGATGCTCGGCATCGCGGAGGGAACGGTCAAGAGCCGGTGTGCGCGAGGTCGCGCCAAACTCGCGAAGGTTCTTGGCCACCTGCGGAACCCCGATGCGATTGCGAACGTCCCAACTCCCGAAAGCAAACGGCCACGGGAGGCACGGTGAGCGACACTCGCGAAGCACCCGGGCCGAGCAAGGCAGGGGAGGGACGATGACAGACGAGAACCGGGCGATCGGAGCAGCCGGTCCGCCCTGGTCTGTCGACCTGCTCGCCGATCTGCACGCCGGCGTCCTGGACGAGGCGCAGGCGGCGGAGTTGTGGCCACGGGTCCATGCGGACCCGGAGGCACGCGCGATCATCGACGCCCTCGAAGCCACCACGGCCGACCTGGCGAACCTCGGTGCGGCCCCGGCGCCGCCGATGCCCGCCGACGTCGCAGCGCGTATCGACGCGGCCATCGCCGGCGAGGTCAGGCAGGCGTTTCCGCAGGTAGCGCCCGTGGTCAGCCTGGACGCGGCGCGCCGGAGGCGGAACAAGCGCATCGGCTGGGTCACGGGCGTCGTCGCCGTGGCTGCTGCCGCGATCGCGGCCGTGGCCATCACGCTTCCGAAGACCGACACCACCGAAGGCACCCCCGTCGCGGCTGCGCCGCCGTCCACCGGGCAGGCGAGCGGCAGCGCGCCCCTGGCTCTGCGCAGTGACCAGCCACAAGCCGCGGTCGCGGAGCTGTCCGGCGGAGCGAAGGACTACGGCTCGCTGGGCACGCCGCAGGCGCTCGACGCGTGCCTGAAGGCCGCCGGGTTCCCGGGCGGGCAGTCACCGATCGGGGTCCGGCCGGGCACCGTCGACGGCAAGCCGGCGATCCTGGTGCTGCTCACCACTGGCAAGATCGCCGAGTTCCGGCTGGTCGCGCTGGCACAGTCGTGCGGCTCGCAGCCCCTGCTCGACAAGGTGGTCGGCAAGTAGCGCCGGGAACACCTGACCTTACGATCGTGTTGAGCTGGTAGCGAGGTCACAACGAGCGGAGGTCACGGGTGGCTGCAGAAGACGTTCGGAACCTGATCATCGTAGGGGCCGGACCGGCTGGATACACGGCGGCGGTGTACGCCGCGCGCGCGCAGCTGGAGCCGCTGGTGTTCGAGGGCTCTCAGTTCGGTGGCGCGTTGATGACGACCACCGAGGTGGAGAACTACCCCGGATTCCGCGACGGTATCCAGGGCCCGGATCTGATGGAGGAGATGCGCAAGCAGGCGGAGCGCTTCGGCGCCGAACTGCGGTCCGAGGACGTGGAGCAGGTCGAGCTGGCCGGTCCCGTCAAGTACGTGACGGCGAACGGCGTCCGCTACGCGGCCAAGGCCGTGATCCTCGCCATGGGTGCGGCTGCCCGCTACCTGAACGTCCCGGGTGAGCAGGAACTACTCGGGCGCGGTGTGTCGGCATGTGCCACCTGTGACGGCTTCTTCTTCCGCGACCACGACATCGCGGTGATCGGTGGCGGTGACTCGGCGATGGAGGAGGCGACCTTCCTCACCAAGTTCGCCAGGTCCGTCACGATCGTGCACCGGCGCGAGGAGTTCCGCGCGTCCCGGATCATGCTGGAGCGCGCCCGCGCGAACGAGAAGATCCGCTGGCAACTCAACAAGCAGGTCACCGAGGTGCTCGGCGACGGCAAGGTCGAGGGCGTCAAGCTTCGCGACACCGTCACCGGCGACGAGTCGACGCTGGACGTGACGGGTTTCTTCGTCGCGATCGGCCACGACCCGCGCAGTGACCTGGTGCGCGGCCAGGTGGATCTGGACGCGGAGGGTTACGTGCTCACCAAGGGGCGCACCTCGTACACGAACCTCGACGGCGTGTTCGCGGCCGGTGACCTGGTCGACCACACCTACCGGCAGGCGATCACGGCGGCGGGTTCCGGCTGTTCCGCGGCGATCGACGCCGAGCGCTGGCTGGCCGAGCACGCCGGCACCGAGTCCGCCGAGTCCGCGCCGGAACTGGTCGGCGGCGGCTACGGCCCCGCCAACTGACAAAGCTCCCACAAGGTAAGGAGAGAACATGTCCGACACCGTGAAGGTGACCGACTCCTCGTTCGCCGACGATGTCCTGACCAGCGAGACGCCGGTCCTCGTCGACTTCTGGGCGACCTGGTGCGGGCCGTGCAAGATGGTCGCGCCGGTGCTCGAGGAAATCGCCGCCGAGCACAAGGACAAGCTCAAGATCGCGAAGTTGGACATCGACGAGAACCCGGGCACGGCCCGTGACTACCAGGTCATGTCGATCCCGACGCTGATCCTGTTCCAGGGCGGCAAGCCCGTGAAGCAGATCGTCGGCGCAAAGCCGAAGGCCGCGCTCCTCTCGGACCTTTCCGACGTTCTGGCTTGAGCAAGGCAACCTGAGCCCGGGGGCCGGCGTCTTCAACTGGAAGGCCCCCGGGTTTCTTGCTGTTCGCAAAATGGGCCGGTGACGCACCGACCGGCCCTACGTGGTCACGGAGAGTCCACAAGGCAGAATAAGGATCCGGGTTCGCCACCCGAGACTGTTTGCGCCGCACCGGATTTCGCCTCCGGTGCCCAAGGAAGAGCGAGGAGTGCATGCGGGTACTCCGCCGCGGTGACGCCGGGGAAGACGTCGCTGAGATCCGGTCGATGCTTTCGTCGTTGGGCCTGCTCGGGGCCACCGGCGAGACGGATGGCCACGCGGTCTTCGACCACGAGGTCGA
>DASZUO010000078.1:0-4132 GCA_035547575.1 Amycolatopsis sp.
CCGACGTCGGCACGACCACCGTCCACCAGCGTTTCCACCACCGCGGCTCGCAGCCCGGCGACGCGTTCGCGGTCACCGGCACCCGCCTCGAACTCCACGGCTGCGGCCACAACTGCACCGTCGACTACGACGTCGTCGTGCCGCGGGGCACCACGGTGACCGGTGAGGCAGCCTCCGGCGACATCACCGCCCAGGGGCTCGCGGCCACCGACATCACCACCCGGTCGGGCGAAGTACGCGTGGACGACGCCGCCGGCCCCGTCACGGTGCACGCCAACTCCGGCGACATCACCGTGGCGCTCGCCCTCGCGGCGGACGTGCGGGCGGACGCCAACAGCGGCGACGTGCGGGTCACCGTGCCGCGGGACCGCTACCAGGTGCGGGTCGAGACCGACTCCGGCGACCAGGACGTGAACATCGCGAGCGACCCGGCAGGCACGCACGTGCTGGACCTGCGGGCGAACAGCGGTGACGTCAAGGTGGAGCCGTCCGCGGCGTAGCCGGGAACAAGCCCGCGGACCCCGCCGTTAGACTGACAGAAAGGTTGAGCGCCCCCGGCTCAAGTCTGAATTGACGGGAGCGGGCCGCCGAGATAGAACTTGAGCGAGGCCCGCTCAAGGCGGGGCGCGATACCGCAGCTCAAGCAGCGTATATCAGGAGGAAGAGACATGGCGCGAGCGGTCGGCATCGACCTCGGCACGTCCAACTCGGTCGTAGCTGTCCTGGAGGGCGGCGAGCCGACGGTCATCGCCAACTCCGAAGGCTCCCGGACCACCCCGTCCATCGTCGCCTTCGCCAAGAACGGCGAGGTGCTGACCGGGCAGCCTGCCAAGAACCAGGCGGTCACCAACGTGGACCGCACGATCCGGTCGGTCAAGCGGCACATCGGTACCGACTGGAAGACCGAGATCGACGGCAAGACCTACACCGCGCAGGAGATCAGCGCGCGCGTGCTGATGAAGCTCAAGCGCGACGCCGAGTCCTACCTGGGTGAGGACATCACCGACGCGGTGATCACCGTCCCCGCCTACTTCGAGGACGCGCAGCGGCAGGCCACCAAGGAGGCCGGCCAGATCGCCGGCCTGAACGTGCTCCGCATCGTCAACGAGCCCACCGCGGCCGCGCTGGCCTACGGGCTGGACAAGGGCGAGAAGGAGCAGACCATCCTGGTCTTCGACCTCGGCGGCGGGACGTTCGACGTGTCGCTGCTGGAGATCGGCGAGGGCGTCGTCGAGGTGCGCGCCACCAGCGGCGACAACCATCTCGGTGGTGACGACTGGGACCAGCGCATCGTCGACTGGCTGGTGGACAAGTTCAAGGCGTCCAACGGCATCGACCTGAACAAGGACCGGATGGCGCTGCAGCGCATCCGCGAGGCCGCGGAGAAGGCGAAGATCGAGCTGTCCAGCTCGAGCAGCGCGAACATCAACCTGCCCTACATCACCGTCGACGCGGACAAGAACCCGCTGTTCCTTGACGAGACCCTGTCGCGTGCCGAGTTCCAGCGGATCACCTCGGACCTGCTGGACCGCACCAAGGCGCCGTTCAACAACGTCATCCGCGACGCCGGCATCTCGGTCGGCCAGATCGACCACGTGGTGCTCGTCGGTGGTTCCACCCGGATGCCCGCCGTTTCGGACCTGGTCAAGGAGCTGACCGGCGGCAAGGAGCCGAACAAGGGCGTGAACCCGGACGAGGTCGTCGCGGTCGGCGCGGCGCTGCAGGCCGGTGTGCTCAAGGGTGAGGTCAAGGACGTCCTGCTGCTCGACGTGACCCCGCTGTCGCTGGGCATCGAGACCAAGGGCGGCGTGTTCACCAAGCTCATCGAGCGCAACACGACCATCCCCACCAAGCGGTCGGAGATCTTCTCCACGGCGGACGACAACCAGCCGTCGGTGCAGATCCAGGTCTTCCAGGGCGAGCGCGAGATCGCCGCGCACAACAAGAAGCTCGGCATGTTCGAGCTGACCGGCCTGCCGCCCGCCCCGCGTGGCGTGCCGCAGATCGAGGTCACCTTCGACATCGACGCCAACGGCATCGTGCACGTGACCGCGAAGGACCTTGGCACCAACAAGGAACAGTCGATGACGATCACCGGCGGCTCGGCGCTGCCGAAGGACGACATCGACCGGATGGTCAAGGACGCCGAGGCGCACGCCGAGGAGGACAAGAAGCGTCGCGAGGAGGCGGAGACCCGCAACCAGGCGGAGACGCTCGTCTACCAGACCGAGAAGTTCGTCAAGGACAACGACGACAAGCTGCCCGAGGACATCAAGGGCAAGGTCAAGACGGCGATCGAGGAGGCCAACGAGGCGCTCAAGGGCACCGACACCGCGGCGATCTCCGCGGCCATCGAGAAGCTGAACACCGCGTCGCAGGAGCTGGGCACCGCCCTCTACGCGAACGCGCAGCAGGCGGGCACCCCTGGTGACGCCGGCGCGAACCCCGGTGAGCAGGCCGGTGGCTCGGCCAAGGCCGACGACGTGGTGGACGCCGAGATCGTCGACGAGGACGAGAAGAAGTGACTGGCAAGCACAGCCGGGAAACCGAGGAGCAGGAACGCGTGGCGGCGACGGGCCCCCGGCAGGGGGCTGCGGAAGACCAGCCGACCGAGCCGGTGGTGGTGCGGGATCGTCGCAAGATCGACCCGGAGACCGGTCAGCTGCGTCACCCCGAGGCCGAGGCTGTCCCGGAGGTGCCCTCCGCGCCCCCGGACCTCGGCGGTGAGTCCGACCTCGAGAAGCAGCTCGCCGAACGGACCGCCGACCTGCAGCGGTTGCAGGCGGAGTACGCCAACTACCGCAAGCGGGTGGACCGCGACCGCGAAGGCGTGGTGACCGCCGCGAAGGCGTCGGTGGTCGCCGATCTGCTGCCGCTGCTCGACGATCTCGAGCGGGCCGAGCAGCACGGTGACCTGACGGGCGCGTTCAAGGCGGTCGCGGACAAGCTCGTGGCCGGTTTGCAGCGTGCGGGCCTCACGCCGTTCGGCGCGGAGGGCGAGCCCTTCGACCCGAGCGTGCACGAGGCCGTGCAGCACAGCACGTCGCCAGAGGTGGCGGGCCCGACGGTCACCACGGTGCTCCGTCGCGGCTACTCCTTCGGCGACCGGGTGCTGCGCGCGGCGCTGGTCGGGGTCACCGACCACGAGCCGGCGCCGGCCGAGGCGGTCGTCGAGGGCGAGCTCCCGGTGGAGCAACTGTCGAATGAGAACAACCAGCAATAGCGGAAAGGAGGAGACGTCCGGTGAGTGCTCGTGAGTGGATCGGTAAGGACTTCTACCGAGAACTGGGCGTCTCCTCCGACGCGTCTGCCGACGAGATCAAGAAGGCCTACCGCAAGCTGGCAAGGGCGAACCACCCGGATGCCAACCCGGGCAACACGGAGGCCGAGCAGAAGTTCAAGGCCGTGTCCGAGGCCTACGGCGTGCTGTCGGACCCGGCCAAGCGCAAGGAGTACGACGAGGCTCGCACTTTGTTCGGAGCCGGCGGCGCGGGAGGGTTCAACTTCCCGGGCGGCGGCGGCACCGGCAGCTTCGACATGGGCGACCTGTTCGGTCAGGCCGCCGGTGGTGGCGGCGGCTTCGGCGGTCTCGGCGACATCCTCGGCGGCCTGTTCGGTCGCCGCGGTCAGGCCGGGGCCACCGGCACCGCCAGGGCACAGCGGGGCGCGGACGTCGAGACCGAGGTGCGGATCGACTTCGCCGAGGCGGTCAAGGGCGCGACCCTGCCGCTGCGGCTGTCGAGCCCGGCGACCTGCGGCACGTGCGGTGGTAACGGCGCGAAGCCGGGAACGACGCCGCGCACCTGCCCGACGTGCAACGGTGCCGGCTTGGTGAGCCGGAGCCAGGGCGCGTTCGCGTTCTCCGAGCCGTGCCGTGATTGCCGTGGCCGGGGCAAGATCATCGACAGCCCGTGCCCGGAATGCGGCGGCGAGGGCATCAGCACCCGGACCAGGACGCTCACGGTGCGGGTGCCCGCAGGTGTCGACGACAACCAGCGCATCCGCCTGGCCGGCCAGGGCGAACCCGGCCGCGGCGGCGCGGCGGCGGGCGATTTGTACGTCCGAGTGCACGTCACCCCGCACCCGGTGTTCGGCCGGTCCGGTAACGACCTGACGATCACGCTGCCGGTCG
>DASZUO010000079.1:0-9869 GCA_035547575.1 Amycolatopsis sp.
CGGCACCCGTGACATATATGCTGACAGGATGACCTCGGCCCGGCGCGGGCGCCCGCGCGACGACTCCGTCGACGAGCGCGTGCTGGCCGCTGCCGTGGAGGAACTGGCCGAGAAGGGCATCGCGGAGTTCAGCATCACCTCGGTGGCCGCGCGCGCCCGCGCCGCCAAACGCAGTATCTACGCCCGCTGGCCGCGGCGGGAAGACCTGATCCTGGCCGGCATGTCCACCCTCGCGGCCGGACTGGTACCGCCCCGCACGGGGACGATCACCGGCGACCTGACCATCCTGCTCGACCAGGTCGCCGCCGTGTTCGTCGAGCCGCGACGCAGCATCCTGCAACGCTGCGCGGCGGAGATCGCGGAGTACCCCGGCATGTACGCCGCCTTCAAACGCGACTCGGTCGACCGCTGCCTCGCCGCGATCGAGGACGCACTGCACGACGCCATCACCCGAGGCGAAATCCGCGGCGACATCGACCCTGGCGTCGCCGCCGACACTCTCACCGGCACGGTGATGCTGCGCGCGTCCTTCAACACCGCCGAGGTACTGCCGGTCCCCCAACGGGAACAGCTGATCCGCCTCTTGCTGGACGGCCTGCGCCCCCGCGGCCGGGCAGCAACCGCCCCGCGGTGCGCGCGATGAACAGCGGGCCCGCGCGAACTAGGGGAAGCGCCTGCACCCGTGGAGGTTGGCGCACCTGGGGAGGCTGACGTGCCCTAGACGTGTAGGCGTCCGGTGCGTTGGCAGAGCAGGTGGTCGGCTCACCAACGAACGGCTTTGTGCCACGCCAGGCCCCTGGCAGGCAGCGCCTGCCAGGGGCCTGGTGCCGATCAGCCGACGTCAGCCGTCGGATTCGGTTGCCGGAATGTAGGCGCCCGGCACCTGGTCCGGGGCGTAGATCTTGTCCTCACCCGGGTAGGGCTGGACCCACCCGTGCGCCTCGTACCAGTCGAAGTGGTTCATCTGGGCCGGGTTGGTGGAGTCGGCCCTGGCGTCCGGGCCGGTCAGCTGCTGCTGCGACTTCCAGTTGTCCCACTTCGCCGCGACCTGCTGCTGGCCGCCAGGCACGGTCGTGCTCGGCGCCGGCGCGGCGGCCGGGTCCTGCGGTGCCGGGGTGTCCGGACCGCACGACGGAACCTTGCTGCCGGTCAGGCCTCCGGTCAGCGATGTCCGGTTGGGCAGTGCGGTGAACGGCGTGAAGTCGGGGTTCTGGGTGAACGCCCCACGCATCGGGGTGGCCGCGCTGTCCTTCTGGTTCATCGGCTGAATCCCGAGGATCTGCTCGATGGTGCGGATCATCGTGATCTGTGAGTAGTAGTGGCTGTCGACCGCGCCGTGCTGGGCGTACGGGCTGATGATCTGGATCGGCGCCCGGTGGCCGTCGACGTGGTCGGAACCGGCCTGGGAGTCGTCCTCGGCGATGAAGATCGCCGAGTCCTTCCAGTACGGGCTGTGCGTGATCTCGTCCACGATCTGGCCGGTAGCGAGGTCGTTGTCGGCGACCTGGGCGGCACCGTTGGGCGGGCCACCGGTGTGGTCGCTGGAGAGCCAGAACATGTTCAGGTTCGCCGGCCCGTTCTTCTCGAAGTCCTGCTTCCAGATCTGGGCCCGGTAGATGTCCGGGACGCTGGTGTCGAACTTCGGGAAGCCGTGCACCGACACGTCGTTGAGCGACGGGATCGGGGACGACGAGACCAGCGGGTACGCGGTGCTCTGCCCGGTGGCCTGCATGTTCTTGGTGTCGCAGTACAGGTTCTGCCAGCTCGCACCCGCCGGCTTGGTCAGGAACTGCTGGAACTCACCGAAGTCACGGACGCTCTTGCCGGCCGCCTGCGCACCGCTCCAGAGTGTGCCGGACTTCTGGTGGCCCAGTGCGTCGTCCTCGGTGTCGTAGCTGCGCAGGTACTCACCGGCCGAGGACTCGGTGTATTCCGGGTCGTCGGCCTGCATCAGCCAGTTGTGCCCCTCGGCCGAGTTCGTGCCGATGTCGTAGGTGTTGTCGTACAGCCCGAACTGCCGCGCCAGCGCGTGCTGGTTCGGCGTCACGTTCTCGCCGTACTGGGTCAGCGACGGGTCGCCGTTGCCCTGCGGCATGTCACCGTAGACCTGGTCGTAGGTCCGGTTCTCCTTGACGATCAGGAAGACATGCTTGATCGTCGACGGGTCGCCGAGCTTGAGCGGGACCGGCGCCGGGCGCTGGGCGGCCGAGCCGTCGGTCAGCGAGACCGAGCCGCCGTGCCAGCCGTTCTGGGTGAACACCTTGCCGGTCTCGCCCCTGATGACGCCGTCGTCGGGCAGCGTGAAGTGCGTCAGGCTCGACGTCGTGTCGTGAGTGCCGTGCGCGTTGGTCGTGGAGCGACGGGCGTCGACGCCACGCGTGTTGGACACGACCACCTGGTTGCCGACCGTCGCGATCTCCGCGGGGAAATAGTCGGCCGGGAGCAGGCCGACGTAGCTGACCGGCTCCAGCGGGCCGGTGTAACGGTAGACCGCGATCGCGTTGGCGCGGCCGAGAGTCACCAGGAGGTGACCGTCGTCGGTGAGGGTCACCGCGTCAGGCTCGTAGCCCACGGATGCCTCGGGCCACGGCTGCGTCGCAATGGTCTGGACCACTTTGCCGCTCTTGGTGTCGATGACCGAGACGTCGTTGGAGGCGGTGTTGGTGACGAACACCGCCCCGTTCTTGGCATACACGGCGGTGGGGTGCAGGCCCACGTCGACGGCGGCCGGGGCGGCGGCCGGGTTCGCCAGGTCGATGACGCTGACCGTGCCGGTCGTGGTCGCACCCGTGCTGGGGTCGGCCGGGACCTGGGTGTTGTAGGAGTTCAGCGTGGTGTCGCCGGGGCCCGCGGGGCGCCCGCCTTCGTTGCTGACGTAGAGCTTGTTCCCGGCCTGAACAATGCCGCGCGGGGCGTTGCCCACGGCCCAGCTCTGCTGGATGGCGCCGGTCGCCGCATTGATCGCGACGACCCGGTTCTGCCCGTTGACCGCCGAGTACACGGTCGAGCCGTCGGGCGAGAACACCGCGCCACCCACCAGAGCGTGCTTCGGCCCGTCCGCCGGGATCGACACGAAGGTGGGGTTGGCGAGCGTGCCGTCGGGGTTCACGGTGAACTTGCGGTAGCCGTCGGTCTGCCCGAGCCACAGCTGCTTGCCGTCGGGCGAGTACGCGGGGCCTTCCTGGCCCACGTCGTTGCCGGGGATCTTCAGGTTCGCCGCCGCGTTGTTACCGACGAGCTGCTGCACCTTCCACGTCTTCAGGTCCACAATGGACAGCGCTTCGCCGCCATCCGTGATCGAGGCCGCGAGGTGGGTGCCGTCGGGGCTCACCGACGACGACATGATCTTGCCGTTGTTGATGACCATGCGGTCGCCGTACGGGGCGATGTACTGGTCGTCGGAGACGACCTGCCCGTCGGGCGTGACCTGGCCGACCTGCTGGTTGCCGAACTGCTGCGTCTGGGCGAGCCCGACGCCGCCGCCGACAGCGACGAGGGCGACCGCGGTGGTGCCCGCGGCAGTGATGCGTCTGCGGTGGGCGAGAAGGCCGGGGCGGTCCCTCCCGACACGCCTCCTACGGCGTGTTACCTGCATTGTTCTGTCCCTTCGGTGTGGTGGGGAGCAGCTCGACGTTGCCGTCGAATTGCCAGAGCGGGTTCGGGGCGTCCCCACGCGGGGTACGCACTTGGAAGTACCCGTTCACTTCCTTCGGCCCGTCGCCGTCGGCGACGTACCGCCCGTCAGGAGTGACGTCGAGCTGGTAGATGGCCGACCCCACGGCCGCGACGTCCGGTAGATGCCAGGACACGACACAACGCCAGTCGTTGCCGGGTCCGTCCTGAAGATCCTGTCCCCCGCCCTTCGTGCAGGCGGCGGTGGCCGCCAGCTGTGCCTCTGTGACATCAGGCCGGTTGAGCTGCGCGGTCTGCAGGCGGTAAAGGTGCGCGAACGCGGTGGCGACCGACCGCTGCACCTTGTCCTGCCCGATCCCGGACCCCATCGACGGGGTCGACGCGGCGACGATCGCGACCGTCGCGGCGGCCAGCCCGGCCAGCGGCAGCGCGCCGGCGACGAGCGCCCGGCGGGCCGAACCCTCGTTGCCCGGATTGCTGAAATCGCGTCGCCGGAAAAGCAGGTAGGCCGCCGCGGCCGCGACGACGGCCCACGCCAGGCTCACCGCGATCGCGATCAGCAACGGACCCAGCTGGGCCGGCTCGGTGAACAGCCCCGTCCACGCGATGAACGCATAGCTGGGCAACGCGAGGCGGACGGCGACCGGGAGCGGCAGCAGCTGCGCGAGCTCCAGCGCGAGCGCCACCACGACGGGCAGCAGCAGCCCCATCGGCGACCGTCCGAACGCGACGGACCCGAGCAGCCCGATCGCCGCCAGCGCCAGCGTCGGCGCGAGGACGCAGACCCACGCGAGCACAACCCGCCCGGCGGCGTCTCCCGGCGACAGCAGGGCGCCGTCGAGCCCGGCCAGGGGCTCGTTGCCGACGGCCAGCAGACCGCCGGCGATACCCGAAGCCGCGAGGCCGGCCACGAGCAGCAGGATGACCGTGAGACTGGCCAGCGCCTTCGCCACGAAGATCCGCCGGTAGGAGCGGACCGCGATCAGCAGGTGGCGCCACGTGCCGAGCCGGTCCTCGGCGGCGAACACGTCACCGGCGACGAGCGAGGTCAGCAGCGGAAGCGCATAGCTGCCCGCGAAACCGAGCAGCACAAGGGAACCGGCCCACCCCGTGGTGTTCATCCAGCGACCGAACGTGGTGTCGACCGGGAGTGAGCTCTGCCCGCTCACCGCGGCGACGAACACGGCCGGCGCGATCCAGCAGGCGATGATCAGCAGCCGGATCCGCCACTGGGCGAGCAGCTTGACCAGCTCGAAGCGGTACCCACGCGACGTCGTGACCGGGCGGACGGCCGTCCGCGGTGCGCCGGTGGCGGTCGCGGTCATCGATCGGCCTCCGGTTGCTCGGTCAGTGCGAGGAACGCGGCCTCGAGCGGCGACACCACCGGCGCGAGCTCGCGCACCGCGATGTCCGCGCGCACGAGGTGCGCCACCAGCTGGTCGAGGCCCGGTACCTGTGCGCGTACCACGAGAACCTCGGCACCGGCCCGGATGCCGGGGTCGTCGACGACGCGGACGCCCGACGATTCGAGGCTCACCTTGCGGGCGGCTTCCGGGTCGGAGGTGCGCAGGCGGTAGTCGAGTTCCTGGGTCTCGGTCGAGAGCTTGCTCAGCGGGCCGGAGAAGACCACGCGCCCGGTCGCGAGGATCGTGACCTCCGAACACAATGCCTCGACATCGTCCATCCGGTGGCTGGACAACACGACCGTGGTCCCCTCCGCCGCGAGCCGGGCGAGTACGGCATGGACATGCTTCTTGCCCGCCGGGTCCAGGCCGTTGGACGGCTCGTCGAGCACCAGCAGCCGGGGCTCGGTGAGCAACGCCGCGGCGAGCCCGAGCCGCTGCCGCATACCGAGGGAGAAGCCGCGAACCCGGTCGTCGGCGACATCGGTGAGCCCGACCTCGTGCAGCACCTCGCCGATCCCGGCGGCGCGCGGATCGCGACCGTTCAGTTTGGCCAGCGCGGCCAGGTTCTGCCTGGCGGTCAGCGACGGGTACAGACCGGGACCGTCCACGAACCCGGCGACGCCGCCGGATGCCGCCAGCGCCCGCCCGACCGGCGTACCGAGCACCTCGAGCCGGCCCTCGTCGGCCGTGGCCAGGCCCAGCAACAGCCCGAGCAGGGTCGTCTTGCCCGCGCCGTTGGGGCCCACCAGGCCGTGGATCTGGCCCTGCGCCACATCCAGATCGACGCCGTCGAGGGCGATGACCTCGCCGAAACACCTGGTGACACCTCGAGCCCGTACCGCGGGTGTATCCATTGGGGCTCCTCAAGTTTTCACAGCTCGGCCAGAGGAACGTAAGTAGCGAACATGACGCCGCCGGCCCCAGTTGGTGAACGGCCATCGAACGTGAAGCGACGAGCACCCCGGAAACGGCGTTGGCGGACATTTCGGACGCGCCTGGAACGGCGACGAGGCCCGCAGGGCCATGGAGCCGGTGTCGGCGTCGGTGAGACCGGGCCGGAACGACGTCAGGGCCGGCGGTTACGGACGAAGGCTCGCGATCATGTCGCCACGGCGCGCCGCTTTGCGGCACTGTCCACGATGGACATTAAAGTCCACTGTGGACGATTCCGCGGCGACCTGCCGGTCGTGAAGCGAGCCTTTCGCCCCTGGGTCAGCTCCAGCCCGCTCGCGCACCGGCGACCATGCCGAAGGGCCCGGACGGCCAGCGGAAGGCGTCCATCATCAGCTGGTCGACCTCGGCGGGCGCGGCGATGCCCTCGGCGACCACCGCCTGAGCCGCGGCGATCATCGCCCCGTAGAGACGGTTGGCGACATAGCCCCACTGGTCCGGGGAGTCGGCGATGACGATGGGGTTCTTGCCCGCGGCGGCGGCGAGTGCGGTGATCCGTTCGACGACGTGGTCGGCCGTCGCGGGCCCGCGCACGATCTCGGCGAACCGCATCACGACGGCAGGTGATGCCCAGTGCCACACGACGACGAGTTCCGGGCGCCGGGTGGCGGCGGCCAGGGTCGCGACGGGGTGACCGCTGGAGTTGGACGCGAAGATCGTGCCGGGTGGCGCGGTCTCGTCGAGGTGCCGGAGCACCGCGAGCTTGAGGTCGAGGTCCTCCGGTACCGCCTCCACCACGACATCGACGTCCGCGGCCTCGGACAGGTCGCGCGTGAAGGAGATCCGCGCGACGACGGCTTCCGCGGCGGACGCGTCGATGAGCCCGCGCGTGACCGCGGCGTCCAGCCCGTACCGCCCGCTCCTGATGTCGCGGCGCGCCCGGTCCAGGGCCTCGGGCGCTACGTCATGGCACACGACCTCGCAGCCGCTCGCCGCGAGCGCCTGCGCGATCCCGGCCCCCATCACACCTGCGCCGACCACACCGATCCGGTCAGCCATCAAGGATCTCGGCGTCGTGCTCACCGATGTGCGGGGCCCGCCGGACAGCACCCGGCGCCCCGAGGAACCGGACCGGGGGCCCTGGGTAGGCCACGGTGCGGCCCAGATCCTCGTGCCACACGTCGGCCGGAAAACCGCGGGCCCGCGTGTGCACGTCCGCGAGCGCCTCGTCCGGCGCGTAGATGATGCCGCACTGCAGGTCGCGCTCCTGGCTGCCGCGGAAGAAGTCGTACGCGTCGATGCGCTCCGCGATGAAGACCAGCACGTCGCGGCCCGCCGCGAAGATCGCCGTGCCCTCGACGTCGTCCTCGAGATCGCGCGGGTCGAGACCGCCGCGGTCGACCCCCATCTGCAGGAAGAACGCCTCCGGGAACCCGTCGCGCAGGCCGAGCTGGTCGAGCCAGTCGAGGAGGTTGGCGTAGTCGGCGGCCGTGTGCGGCGCGAAACCCGTGGTCACATAACGCCCGTCGGCCGAGCGGACCTGCACGTCGCTCGTCGGCGTCGGCATCGCGTGCCTGCCGGTCTGGCGCTGCACGGTGTCCCCGGCAAGCAGCCACGCCACTGTCGAGATCTCGGTGGATACGTTGACCGCCGCGTTGACGTTGACATCGATGTGCTGACCCGGGCCACCCGCGTCCCGGTGCAGCAGTGCCGTCAGTGCCGCCATCGCCCCGAAGACGGAGCCGATGTGATACGCCTGGTTGCCGCCACCCCGGACGGGGGGCCGCGAGTGGTCGTCGTAGCCGCAGCTCCACACCGCGCCGCCACCGGCCAGCAAGGTGAGGTCGGTGGCCGGTTCGTTCGCCTGTGCCGTCGTGCGGCCGAACGGCGTGATCGACACCCAGATGAGCTGGGGCGCGCCCGTGCGAACATCGGTGTGATCGACCCCGAGCCCGGCGAGCCGGCCCGGCGCCTCGCCCTCGACGACGATGTCGGCGGTGCCGGCGAGACGGCGGAACGCCGCGCGGCCCGCATCGTCCTCGAGATCGAGCACCACCCCGCGTTTCGAGGTGTTGTAGTACCACCACCACAGACTTGTCTCCGGACCGGGCTCGCCGTCGGCAAAGGGGCCGACGCCGCGCACGACGTGCCCTCCCGGCGGTTCCACGACGACGACGTCGGCGCCGAGATCGGCCATGAGCTTGCCGGCGTACCCGGCGATCCCGCTGGCCAGCTCGACGACCCGCACCCCGGTCAGCGGCCCCCGCACGGCGTTCCCGGCGCTCATATCGCTCCTTCCCGGCGCAGTGCCGCGATCTCGCCGCCGGACAGCCCGAGCAGGTCGCCGAAGACGTAGTCGTTGTGCTCGCCGAGCAGTGGCGCGCCACGGGTCACGGACCAGTCGGTCGCGGACAGGTGGACCGGCAGCCCGTCGACCCGGACCGCACCGATGGCGGGGTGCTCGACCGTCGGCCAGAGACCCCATTCGGTCGCGGCCGGGTCGTCGTCGATCCGGTCCCGCGGCCGCGCGACGAGCGCGACCGGCACGCCCTTGCCGCGCAGCAGCGCGACGGTCTCGTGGCGATCGCGCCTGCCGGTCCACCCCGCGATCAACTCGTCGAGCTCGCGCTGGCCCGCCACCCGGCCGGCGGTGGCCGACCAGCGCGCCTCGCCCGCCCACGGCTCGTCGATCAGCTCGGCGAGCGACGCCCAGTCCTGGTCGCCGCGGCAGGCGATCGCCACCCAGTCGTCCTCGCCCGAGGCCGGGTAGATCCCGTGCGGTGCCATCGGCGGCGCATGGCTGTGGTTGGAGTCGGGATACCCGTCGCGGCGCATGGCGTTGCCGTTGACCGTGGAGTCGAGCAGATCCGGCCCGGCGAGCGCGATCCCCGCCTCGACGCAGGACATGTCGACCCACTGCCCCTCGCCGGTCCGGTTGCGGTATGCCAGCCCGGCGAGCACCCCGAGCGCCATGAAATAGGCACCCATGTGGTCCATGTAGGAGTATCCCCAGCCGGCGGGCGGCAGGCCGGAAACCCCGGAGGTGAACGTGAGTCCCGAACAGGCCTGCACGATCGGGCCGAACGTCTTGTACCCGGAATAGGGTCCGCTGCTGCCGAACCCGGAGTTGGAGACGTAGACCAGATCGGGTTTGAGCGCGCGCATCTCCTCGTAGGAGAACCCGAGCTTGGCCATGACTCCCGCGGCGAAGTTCTCGGTCACCACGTCCGACACCGCGATGAGCTTGCTCAGCAACGCCCGGCCCTGCTCGTTCCTGAGGTTGACGGTGACGCCCAGCTTGCCGACGTTGTGGTTGTTGAAGGCGCCGCCGAACTCCACGCCACGCCGCTCGTCGGCGTAGGGCATCGAACCGCGCAGGATGTCCCAGCGTCCTTGGCGAACCGGGTCCTCCACCCGGATGACCTGCGCACCGAACGCGGCCAGGAAACGCGTCGCGCCTGCCCCGGCCAGCTGTCCACTGAGGTCACAGATGCGTAGGTGAGAGAGGGCTCCGCTGGATTCAGCCATACATCCGTCCTCATTGACGCGCCGACGCCCGGGAATCCGATGATTTGGGTTTAGCAACACGCGAAGTGGTTGTCAACACATTTCGACTATTCGTCCACAATGGACTAAAACGGCGGCGCCAACGCTGGTTAACGGACCGTTGACAGGGATGGCGGCGCGCCGTTAAGCTCGCATTCGCCCGAGTCGACACGTCTCGAATCCGAGACCCCGGTTGCCGCACAGTGGACGCATCCGGCACGGGCCCATGGCACTCCGACTTGTGACCCACAACGACGTAGGTAACGACGAAAGGTTGGGGAATCCACCATGCACAGCCGTGTCGCGCACACCCTACGCAAACGGGCCAAGTGGACAATCGTCGCTGCATCGGTGACGGTCGGGCTGACACTCACCGCCTGCGGCGGTGGCGGG
>DASZUO010000080.1:0-12289 GCA_035547575.1 Amycolatopsis sp.
CTGCCCGGCCGGGCAGTCGAGCAGCGGAGAACTGGCACTACGACATCACCGAGTCCAAGCGCCAGCTCGCGCTGCGTCTGGGCGCGGTCAGCGTGCCGTTTCTTGAGTTGCCCCGGCTGATCGAGCACCGCATCGAGCACGGCACCTGCCGCACCGTCTCGCCCGAGCGGCGAACCGGGTAGGTGGCGGCGATGGTGGAGAAGAAGCAGGCGTACAGGGCTACCGAGATCGCCGATTACCTCGAAACCTACGAGCAGGCCGCACCTGCCGCGGCTCAGCGCGCCGGCGCCGCGATCGCCGCGGCCTGGAGCGACCGCGAATTCTGGTGGTCGGCGACAGCCGCCCCACTAGGCAAATGCGCTCTGGAATCTCCCGACATGGTCCGCACGCTGCCGGAGCTGGTCGACAGGCTGACTCGTCGCTTCCACACCTACGTCCACGACGTCCCCGCCTGGGAACCGACCCGGCCCCCAGCCCCGTCCGTACCGAACTGGAGGTTCACCCGATGACGAGGACCACCGCCACCGCAGCCGCCCTGCTCACCGCTGCCGCGCTGACCACCGGGATTACGGGATGCCGTATTACCGCAACTACGGCTACAGCGACCCCGGCCGCCGTCAACGCGCACCAGGTGCTCGACCAGCTCGCCGCCCTGCAGCTCGCACCGGAGGACACCGGCAACCACTACGACCGTGACCAGGACTGGCCGCACTGGGACCGCGCTACCGCTGCCGGCCGCGGCTGCGACATCCGCGACCAGGTACTGCAGCAGCAAGGCCACGACGTCACCACCTCGACGGACGGCAAATGCCACGTGAGCGGCACCTGGACCAGCCCGTACGACAACACCACCGTCACCAAGACCAGCGGCCTGCAGATCGATCACGTCGTGCCGCTGAAAGAGGCCAACCGATCCGGCGTGCGCGGCTGGTCGACCACCGACCGCGAGCGCTTCGCTAATGACACCCGCTTCCTGCTCGCGGTGAGCATCCGCACCAACGAACAGAAGGGTGATCAGGACCCGGCCCGCTGGATGCCACCGAACACCGGCTATCGCTGCACGTACGTCGCACTGTGGGTGCAGGCCAAGACCGCGTACCGGCTCACCGTCGACCAGGCCGAGCACGATGCCCTGGCCGCGATTCTCGGCAAGTGCTGAAAAGGGAGGGCATCATGCTGACCGAACACCGCCGGATCGAAGTGGAAACCAGCCTCAGCCAGGCCGGCGCCTGGGAAGTGTTCGTCCCGGAAGGGCGCCACGTCACCTACCTGGACTCGGTATCGACTGCCGAACTCCGGCAGGCTGCGGCCCAGGGGGTCGCTGTGTTCGACCGGGAGACCGGCCGAGCGTGGTCGGCATGAGCGCCGGGCACCTTATCGCCTTGATCGGCGCACCGGGCGCGGGGAAGACCACGCTGCGCACCTGGTGGCCCGCCGCCACAGTGGTCAGTCTCGACGACAACCGGCGGCTACTCAGCCCGTGTGGCTGCAGCGCCAACCAGGATGAGACCCTGTGCGCGGCCGCCGTGCAGCTCGGGTTCGACATCGCCCGCCCGGTACTCGCAGCCGCTGGCACCGTGCTGTGGGACGCGACGAACGCCGTCGCTGCTGATCGGCGCGCGCTGCTCGTGCTCGCCGCGGAAACCGGCGCAACAGCCACGGCCGTCGTGATCACTACTCCGGTTGTGGAAGCCCTGGCGCGCAATGCCACCAGGGACGAGCACATGTGTTGGTGCGGCTATGCCCGCCGCGTACCTGACGCCGTCGTGACGCAGATGTGCCACGACATCGAACAGGCTCACCCGACACTGCCGCGCGAAGGCTGGGATGCCGTGCTCACCACCGCTGGCAGCGCCGTTTCGGGGCAGGTGCGGTTGTGAATCGTCCCGCGTGTCCCGGACCTGTCCTGATCACCTTCTGTGGGAAGCTCACACCATGCGAGACCCCTGACATGAGAAAGACCCGGCTTCCTGCGCCAACAGGACTCCGGGCCTCTACTGCTTCGGGTGGGGCTGCCAACCCCGCTTCATCTGCACTTTTTTCCGCCGCAAGGGCGTTTTGCTGCGTCCCCGGCGGAACGACTAAGGAGACCGTAGCACGTGAGTGCTTTCGCTGGCAGGAATGACCAGCCGACACGCGGCGCGCCGAACGCACCCAGCAACGTGGTGCCGTTCCGCCGCCGCGTGTGGGAAACCCCTGGTGGGCTGGTCATTACTGAGGCTCGCCCGGTTCATCCGCTGGGCAGCCCACGCGGCAAGTGGGCCTACGCCACCGGTGACGACGGCGACGGCCTGCCCCGCGGCGTGTGGTGCCGCTTCTCCGAGGGACGTGACATTTCCGTTGACGGGGTGCACTGGCGGCTGCTGGGAGTTCTGCCCCACGTCGTGCACGTCGAGGACCACCCCGCCAGCCCGGCCCGCTGGCGCCTGGTCTTTCATCTGTCCCTGCAGGCGACCGCCCGCCCCGGCGATCGCGCCGTCGCGTTCGCCAGCCGCGGTGAGATCCGGTCCGGCCGCTGGTCCAACCGCCTGGGTGTGGCGCTGGCGGGTGACCCGGCCGTGGTGCGCGCGGTCGGCAAGGCGATCCTCGCGGAGGCGCAGCGTGCAGGTTTTCCGGTCGGTGATGCCGGATGAGCGCCCCGAAGCAGTCCCCCCAGCCGATCGACGCACGGATGCCCAAGCACGAACTGCGCTCGAGCTCCCCCGGCTGGCGCTATTCCACTGGCGGGCCCGGTGAGCGTTTCCCGCGCGGGGTCTACAAGTCCTTCGGCGATGGCGATTGGCGCCTGCTCGCGCCGCTGCCGTACGTCTTCGAGCGCTTGATCCAGCGCGGTTCGACCGGCGTGCAGCTGGCCATGTCGTACCGGATGTCGATGTCGCCAGACCAGGGCGAGCCCGGCATGGTCAACGTCGCCTACGACGACATCAAAGACGGGCGCTGGTCTCAGCGGCTCAACGTCCCGCTCTCCGGTGATCCGAAGATCGTGCAGGCCGTGCACACCGCGATCCTTGCCGTCGCAGACAAAGCGCCCGATTGCGAACTCGCACCGCGCTACGTGGACGGCGAGCTGGAACTTCCGCCGGAGGACGTCGCCCCGGCCGGGTATTGCCGCCGCGCCGGCACCGAAGACGCCGCCCGCGAGGCATGGGCCGAACTGATCGGGATCGCAGCGGGCACACCGAAACTCGCGCTCACCCTCGGGGCGGCGCTGGGCGGTCTCTACATCCGTGCCATGCACCGCCAGTCGTTCATGCTGCTGCTGTCCGGCGACGCCGCACAAGGTAAGAGCACCACCACCACAGCGTCGGGCGCGTTGTTTGGCGACCCAAGCATCGGCGCCGTGGTGAAGTCCTGGAACACCACCGTCAATGCGGTGTGCCAGGAACTGGGGCTTTACGGCATGCTCACCGCCTTCCGCGACGAATTGGGCACCGCGCCGGGCACGATTCGACGCGAACTGGAATCGCTGCTGTTCCAGATCACCGAAGGCGGGGCCCGCAACCGCGGCACCCGCGACGGCATCCCGGTGATGACCGCGGCCTGGCATGGCGTCATGATCACCAGCGCCAACACCTCGATCTTGGGTCAGGTCACCACTGAGGGTGCCTCGCGGCGCGTGCTGGAGATCGACACCCCGATCACGAACAACGCCGCCGAAGCCGAGCGCATCGAGGAGCTGGCGCTGTCGGCCTACGGCTGGCCGCTGCACTGGCTGCGCGAACAGGGCTTCGACGCAGAGGGCTTCCCCGCCCTGGTCAAGGCTGCAGAGCAGGAGATCGGGCTGCCCCAGGACGGCGTCGCCCGCGGCATCGCGAAGCACCTGGCCATCGCGGTCGCTGGCGCGGTCCGGCTCGAACAGATCACCGCCACCACCGGCCTGCGCGACGCCGTCCTGCCGATGGCGCGCGAGCAACTGGAGAAGCAAGTGCGCGAGATCCGCGAGAACGGCGCCACCGCCGATGAACGGCTGTGGAACGCCATCCTGTCCCGCCAGTCCGCCGTGCCGCACGCCTACCCGACCCGCGAGGGCTACGCGAAGTGGTACCGAGGTGACCTTGACGCCCCGCAGATGGCTGGCGCCGTTGAGGGCTGGAACCTGGTGGGCGATGACTACCCCGGCGACTTCGCGATCCTGACCGACGTCGTCGAGCGCCTGGCACAAACCGCCAAAATGGACGGTGCCCGGATGGCGCTGCGGGAGCTGGAAAAGAAGGGCATTCTGCTGCGCTGCGACTTCACCAACAAGGGGCGCCCGGACACCCGCCGCACCCACAAGCTGCGCGTCGCTGGGGGGCGCCCACCGGTCTACGTGTTCAAGGTGCCCGGTGAAGCATCCCCCGCTCCGGAGCAGGAGGGCGACGGTCTGTTCGAGAACACCGCAACACCGCAAGACCGCGATACCGCAGTTGCGGCACCGGACGGTCCGCAAGCCGTACCGGAGCCTGCTGCCGTAGAGTCGCGGACGGAACCGGTCACGCCGGCCGCGGCGACCACTGGCGACGACGTGTTGTTCATCGGCCGGGGCGGCCCCGTTCGCTACGTCGGGGGCAGCGGAAAACCGTGCCGTTACTGCGACGAAGGCGCCCCGCCCACCGCCGACGACCACGGCCCGGTGCATGCCATCTGCGCAATGTCGACGCCTGCTCCCGCGGCACCGACCGTCCCGCTCACCCCAGTTCCGAACAACCTCGCTCCGGCGGCCTCTACGGAACCTGTAGAGCAGCCACGGCCCGCTCAGGCCACTCGCACCCGCCCGGCTCGCCGCCGCGCCCAGGGCGGCGCTGAGCGCCCGGAACGGGCCCGTCTGCCACTGGCGGGCGTGCTCGACGTCGAGGGCCTGTGGCTGCCCGAGCAGGACACGCCGGTGCCCGTCGACGTCCCAGCCGACGCCGAAGCGGCATACCGGCTCGCCGCCGATCACAATCTCCGACAGCTGTGGTTCCACCCGAATGTCCACGAGGCCCTGGGCGTCCCGGTCACCCGTGAGCTGTCCGCCACCATCGGTGCCGCCACTGCGATCGAGGACCCGTGGGCCACCGCGTCGGACGGCTGGAAGCTCGACACCGGCAACGGTGCGGGCCTGGCCGCATGGGTCAACGTCGCCCCGCCCTGGGACGGGGCTCGCCGCATTGGCCTGGCGTTCCCCGCCTACGACTACAACCGCACCGTGTGGCACACCGCGAGCACCGGCAAGATCCTGCTTGACGCCGTGCTGCGGTTCGCCGCCGCGACCGCCGAACCCTTCTACATGTCGTTGAACGAAACCAGCGCCGCCATCGTACGAAAAACTGCGGGGGAGAACCTGACCCGCCTGTGGCGCACCGCCAGGGATCTTCCGGAGCCAGTGAACGCGGTCAAGCACCTGGCTGACTGGTCCCGTGTCCTGGGAGACGAGGAAGACCTCTCCGGCGGCTGGCTGCACCGCTACGACATCAACGGCGCCGAAGCCGCAGTATCCAGCGGTGTCTTCATCGGCGTAGGCGAGCCGGAAATCGTTACACTGCAAGGCTTCGACCGCGCGGCGATGAAGAAGACCGCTGGATACGTGCTCGCCGACGTTCCGCGCGAGCACGTGAAGCTCGACCCGCGTCTGCCGGATCTGCTGTCCCCGTGGCGCCACGTCGACCAGCGCCCGGCCACCGCCGGTGGCCCCGCCTGGGCTCCGGTGGAACTACTCGTGCTACTCGATGAACTGGGAGTGCCCTTCAAGGTGAGCGACGCGCTGCTGTGGCCCACCTCGGAGCGGCTGCTGCGTGGCTACGGCCAGCGCATCAGCAAGGCGCGCCTGGAGTTGGTCACCGCAGACTCGGCAGACGAGGTCACTGCGCTGGCTCTGGGCGTCACCAAGGCCCTGTACAAGAGCCGCATCGGCGACTTCAACCGGCAGGGCTCGCGGATCTACCGGCCCGACATCCGCGACGCGATCAAGGTCAAGGCGACCTGCAACGCCTACCGCTCGCTGCGCAAGATCGCCCAGCAGTCCGGCCGTTACCCGGTGGCCTTCCACGTCGACGCGGCCTACTACGTGGCCGACGACTCCGACATCTGCCTGGCCGCCCCGGCTGGGATGGGGATCTCCCGAGATGACCAGGGCCGCGAAACCTACTCGCGCGAGCTGGGCAAGTGGAAGCCCGAAGATTCCTTGCTGCTGGCCAAGGTTCGGGAGCACCTGGGCGAGAAGTCTTTCGCCGCCAAGTTCGACAAGATGCTGAAGAAAGGCTGATCGATGCCGCGCGAGTTCCCCGAATGGGAGATGACCGATGCGACCCGCCAGGCGCTCAACGAGCAGATCGGCGACCGCATGTTCGGCGGGCTGCCCGGCATCCCGGAAACCCCGGAGGACGTCCGCCAGCTGCAGGACCGGTTCGGAAAGGACAACCTGATTCAGTGGCTGTCCGGCACCGCCGACAAGTCCAGCCGCGCGTGGAAATCCGCCCGTGATGGTTTGTCGCGCCGCCGGGCTGGCCGCACCGGCATCGGGAGGCTGTGGCGGGACAAGTTCCGCACGGCCGGCCGCCGGAGCCGAACCCAGGCTGTGCGCGGCCGGGGCTCGCTGAGTGTCAGCCTCACCGCCAACATCCGAACCTCGCGTCACTGGGACTACGGCCGCACGATGTCCGCGGATCTCAGCGGCGACGCGCTCAACGACTACCTCGAGGCACTCGAAGCGGGTGCGTTCGAACAGGCCGCGATGGTGGTGGCTGAGGCCTACGGCATCGACCCTGACGTCATCGTCGAGATCGACAACGTGACCGGCTTCGAAGCCGACGTCGCGGACCTGTTCGATGCCGGCGAAGACGAAGAGGAGTAGCCCTGAACATGGGACGTGGCCCCGGGGTGGGGGTCCCCGGGGCCACGTCCCATGTTCAGGTTACGGCTTCACCCGCGACGATGCTCTGCTGTGTGGTGATGGCCAGCATGCGCGCCTCGCCCGCGAGGACGCAGCGGGCGGAACTGTTCCGCCGGCGGATATGGATAAACGCCGACTCCGGCCTTGATCACAGCAAGGTCTTCGGCCGGATCGGGCTCGCAGCCGAGCCCCTGCAACTTCCCGCGCGCCCCGTCAAGGTGTTCCCGGCTGCCTTGCAGCCAATCAGGATCCATCGTGATCGACGTATCCCAGTGGTATGTGATCAGGGCCCGGTCGTAGGCATCCCACGCGGCTTGCACCTGCTCGGGAGTCGCGTCCTCGCCCATGTGCTCACCCACGGCGCCGCCGCTGGTTGGCCGCCTCACGGATCACCGCTTTGGCAAAACGCTCGTTCTCGCCCATCACCACTACCGCCGCCCGGACCAAGCTGGCCAGGCTCGCGTCCTCGGCATCGAGCAGCGCGAACCGCTTGAGCCGGCGGTGCAGCTCAGGCTCAAGCTCAATGGTCAACTTCACCGGTTTCACGATGTCGTCGACAGCCTTCGCGCCCTTCTTGCCGCGGGCGTCCGGAACAACGTCGGCCACCGTCGGCTGCTGCTGGTCCTCGTCGTTCCTGAGGGCCTCGTCGAGAGAAACCGACTTCGCCATCACTCGTCCTCCGGTTCTTGCCGTAACTTCGCCGCGGAAATGCCAACGAATTCCAGACATTCCGCGCTCATCACTCGATACTCACGTTCGGCAGCCCGCACACTGGAGCGGCGTCCACCGAGCGGCATGTCCATCAGCGCCTTGTGCCGCTCAAGCGCGTCATCGTGCGCGTCGAGCGCGCGGGTGAAGTTGGTGGCCACCTTGTAGCCCCACCCCTCGATCTGCCGCCGGCGCTCGTCTGCCTGTGCGGTCTGGCGGTAGTCGACCCGTACCAGCACCACCAACGTTGGTACGCCGATCGGCGCGACCTCGTCCTGGAGCACCCGCCGCAGCGGCCGGATATCCATCAGTTTCGGCCTGGTCGGCATGATCAGGCCGTCGACGGATGCCTTGCGTTCGTGGCCTTTAAGCAGGGCCTCCAGGGCGCCTGACTCGCGCGCTCCTGGCAGGTCGACGACTACCAGGTCGTACCGGGTGCTGCGGTGGAACTCGACCAGCCGGTCGTGGTCCAGGCCTGCGCCGACGTCGAACGGCATTCCGTCGCCCGCTGCCAATGCCGCATCCTGGCTGGACCGGTTGGGGTCCGCATCGGCCAGGTAGACCCGTAGCCCGGCCAGCCTGGATGCGTAGGTAGCGATGTTTATCGCGACAGTGGTTTTGCCGACGCCACCCTTTGGGCCGCCGACTGCCAGCACTTTCGCCATGCCTCAAGGTTACGGTGTTGCGGTACTGCGGGTCTACGGTGACCCGGGATTACGGTAGGGACGTGACATTTTAACGACTCGGGCCCCGCCGCCCGCGCTTCCGCTGCGGTGGAGGATCAGGGAGCCCGTCCATCAAGTCGGTGAAGTCAGCGCCCAAGGCGCGCACGATGCGCACGATGTGCGTGATTCCGGCGGTGACATCCCCGCGCTCGATCCGGCCGATGTAGCTGGCGTCCACGTCGGCCAGTTCCGTGAGTTCTTCCAGGGTGAAATCGCGGTCGATGCGCCACTGCCTGAGCTTCGCCCCGAGCGCCCCGACGAACGGGTTCAGCGGGGGCTTCTCGGTGAGCGGCGGCATAGGCCGATAGGTGTACCTGGCCTGGGCCTTTGTGAACAGACAAGATCAACTTTATCACGTTCAGCCTATGCAGATATTACTTATCCAGGCATGATGGCGGAACAAAAGCGCAGGTCAGAGTCGTTACCGATAGACGGGGAGCGGATGAACCCATGATCGATCTACCAGCTGACCCACTATGGATGGTCTCGCGCCTGCAGCGTGCTTCGAGGTGGCTGCCGGCGTTCGAAGGTCCCGTCACTCTGCGTCGCCCGGCCCGGTGGCGCGTGGCATTCGAAATCAGCCCGCTGCACGAGTGCCCGCGCGAGACTCGCGAAATCGGCTACGTGGACGCACTGCACCTGCAGCTGGGAAGGCAACACGAGGACCCCGGACTGGGCAGAGCCGTCACCTGGCTCGACGATGTGGTGGTCGACCACGAACAGCCGCTACTCATTCCGCAGATGGAGAAACTGATCTGGCCGGGCCCACCGGCTGCGCTCGTGATCTGCTCGATGAAGCTCGCGCAGGCGTGGCAGGACCCCGGCTTCTACATGCCGCTGCTCGCGGCCGCCCTCGCCGAACTCACCCCGATGGCACGCCTCGCGGTCTACGACGTCGACCCTCACACCGACGAACGCCTCGCCGGCATCGAGGATCCAGCGGCGCGGGAAGCGATCGCCAACGATCTCGCCGACGCGCTCGAGGACTCCGGTTTTGCCGACTACGACGGACTGCACGTCGTGTCCCTGCACGATCCCGCGTACCGCGAGCTCAACACCAAGATCATCTATCAATGGACGCGCCCGCAGGGCTGGCCGCTGCGTCACCAGCCGGCGCTCGACTGGCGCCCGGCTGGATGGCAGCGTGAGGGGTATGACGAATGAGGCCCCGTTACAGCACAGCCTGACCGCGCAAGAGGTTCTGGTGCCGCTCGCGCTCGCCGAATTCCGTGCCACCACCCTCGAAGACCGCCGGGCATGGGCGTGTGCCCGCGAACTGGTCAGCGATCTCTACGGCCTGCCGCGCGCCATGTGCGATCAACATGGCGCATAGGCGGTGATCTTGTAGCCGCCCCCGCGGTAGTTCTGCAGCGTGAAATGCCCCAGCGCCGAAGGACCCGGCTGATCAGGGCCGACTTCGAGGCCGCACGCGTCCACCAACACCGTGTCCCGCCCGACGTATTGGCTCGCGCTCCCGTTGAGGTACAGCTGGTTCTGGTAGTCGCCCGCGTCCTTGACCTGCCGCGTCAACGCAGCTACCCCAGACAGGCAATCCGGCACGTGCAGGGCGGCGGCGAACTGCCCGGCCGCCGGTGCCGTCCACGGGAAGCAGAAGTTCGCCCCTGCGTCCTTGTATGTCGGGTAGGTGGCGATCCAGCGAACCAGATAGTTGATCATCCCGGCTGGCGTGTCGGGCAGCATGTGGCTCACCGTGTCCTCGTGCAGGTCGCGCTGCTGCTGCGCAGCGAGCGTAGCTGTGCGCACCACGGTGATTCGCCACGCCACGGTGCCCGCTCCGATGAGGGCGAGGCCGACAGCCAGCGCGGTAACCACCTGCCAGGAGTGCGGCTGCAGCCCCTTCCGCTTGATCAGGGCGCCAGCGCCAACCAATAAGGCCAGCGAGCCCACGATCACGGACCATCCCCACCACGGCGTTGCCGCCAGCCACGCAACATCCGCCACGAGCAGGCCCACACTGATCGTGCGCGCCGGCCCGTACCGCTTCGGTACCCCGAGTAGCGCGAGTACCACCACCGCGCCCAGGGTGTAAACCCACGGCCAGGCGTTGCCCGACAACGAGTAGGCCGTCAACGCGGTCGCCGCGAGCACCGCGAACGGAAGCCACTGCAGCACCCAATGGCGCCATCGCTGTTCGACGTCGCGCGCAAGCCGAGTGATCACCACACCATTCACGGTAGCCAGATCAACAACCCGAGACATAATCGAACACATGAGCGAGAAATTATCCGTGCGCCCCGCCACGGGTAGCGGCAGCGCGCTTACGCCGCCGGTCTGTCTGAGAGGTCACCGCCTGAAGGTCGCTGGGGTGAGCCGGGGGTGGGACCAGGACTATTGGCTGCCGACCGTGTGCTGCAAGGTCTGCGAGGCTATGCCGGATCCGCGACCGTGCTGGGCATTGATCGATCCGGCTCTGCAGCTCGCCCCCGGTGAGGAGCCGCGCCGAGAGCGCCTCGTGCTCGTGGCTGCCCCGCCGGCCGTTCGTGGAGCCCCGGGGCAGATCACGCTGCAGCTCAATCGCGAGATTCTGGGGCGCGTCACCATATCGGTGTGCGGACCCTGCCGTCGCGCGGTGCTCGAAGATCTGCAGGTGTTTGACGGAAACCTGCGTTGCGGCTTCGGTACCGTTCTACTGGCCGCCGCCTTGGCTCGCGCACCAGCACCTACCTACCGCTGGTCCACCGTCCCGCTTCCTCCGGAATCGCCGGCCGTGCTGGCGTTCTGGTCCGTCGTGGACTTTCCTGGACAGCTGGGGAAAGCGGAGCGGTGCACTGACATGCGGCGAGCACTGGGCCAGGTGGAATAACCGGGAATCCCGTAATGCCGTAGTGCCGTATCCACGGTATTACGGCTATTCTGGGTGGACGTGACCTTTTCTCGGAGGAGGAGTTGTGTGTCGCACCGGCGGGCGCCGCTGCCCCTGCACGTTCAGCACCGACCCGATCACGCAGACCGCGCGGAAACGTGTGTCCCGCTGGAGAAAGCGGCTCGACGCGGCGATCGCCGCCGGTGATGTCCCCGCCCAGAAGCGTGCCCGCGCCGCGATTAAGGAAGCGGAGAACGCCCGGAAAGAGAGTAGTGAGGGGCGCAGCGTCCCGCCCGTCAAGCTGGGCCGGCCCCGCAAGGCCGACCTCGCTGCCGCCGCGGCGTCCGAGCCGAAGGCTTCCTCGAGCGCGAGCCCCGCGGCAGATCATGCCCGCGGGGTCGGCTGAGTCGGGCCGAAAGTGTCGGTCCTCGCGGATACGCTTACGGGCATGGGTTCGCGGCAGCAAGACCAGGTGTATCTCGTTGAGGACCACACTCCCCCCGTGCCCGGTACGCACACGCGGTACTGGGTGACCGTCTATACCGATCGCGACGACGCCCGCGCGGACGCCGGCGAGTACGCCAGTCGCAACGGCCAAAAGGGCTTGCGCTGGGTGGAACACGGCCCCGTCCTATATGGACACTCGGCAGCCGAGCCGGATGGCAACGAGTTATTTCGAATCGTGCCGCTCAGCGTGCGTACCGGCCGCCAGACCTGACCCTGATCCCAGAAGCTCGGCAACATGCGGGCCCGCCCCCCGGAAACGTGGGAGCGGGCCGCATGCATCCGTCGAGGGGACGTGACATTTACACCTCTGTCTTGCAATGTGTGTAGTCTGTGTGTATGGCACGCATCAACGTCTACTTGCCGGATGACCTGGCCGAACGCGCTAAGGCCGCGGACCTTAACGTGTCCGCGCTCGTGCAGGCTGCCCTGAACGACGAACTGCAGCGCCGCGCGACCGACGCCTGGCTTACCGCGCTGCCGACGCCGCGCCGGACTGTGTCCCACGCTGCCGCACTGTCTGCCCTCGACGACGCCCGCGCGGACTTCGGCGACGCCGCGGATGTCTGACACCCCGCCCGAAATCGCGGTGCTCGACGCGTCCGTACTCGTCGACCTGCTCGCCGGAACCGACTGCGCGGACGCTGCGCGGAAACGACTGGTTGGCACCGTCTTGCA
>DASZUO010000081.1:0-57249 GCA_035547575.1 Amycolatopsis sp.
CCCGATCCTGTACGAGGACGGCCAGGCGATCCGCGACTACGTCAACATCCACGACGTGGTCGACGCGAACGTGCTGGTGCTCTCCGACGAGCGCGCGGCAGGCCGGGTCTTCAACGTCGGCGGCGGCACCGGCTACACCACCCAGGAGTTCGCGCGCGTGGTGCAGCGCCAGTACGGATCGGACCAGCCGGGCCGGATCAGCGGCGAGTACCGCTTCGGCGACACCCGGCACATCCAGTCGGACATCGACGCGCTCAGGCAGCTGGGCTGGGCCCCCCGGCGCACCCCGGCGGACTCGGTCGCCGAGTACGCGAAGTGGCTCGAAGGCATGCCGGGGCTGGACGAGATCCTGGCCGAGGCCGACGCGAAGATGCGGTCGCTCGGCGTGGTGCGCAAGGCCGGCTCGTGAAGGCGTTCCTGCTCGCCGCCGGTCTCGGGACGAGACTGCGGCCGCTGACCGACACCACGCCGAAGTGCCTGATCAGCATCGGTGACCGGCCGATGCTGGACATCTGGCTGGACGCGCTGGTCAAGGTCGGTGTGGACGAGGTGCTCGTCAACCTGCACCACCTCGCCGACCGGGTGCGAAACCATGTGGCGGACCGGGCCGCGGGCCCGGCGGTGCGGCTGTTCGAGGAGCCGACGCTGCTGGGCAGTGCGGGCACGTTGCTCGCGAATCGCGACTGGGTCGCGGGCGAGGAGATGTTCCTCGCGATCAATGCGGACAATCTGACGAATTTCGACCTCGGGGTGCTCATCGATGCGCACCGCCGTGGCGGGGCGATCGCGACGCTGTCGGTGTTCCACGCGCCACGCCCTTCGGAGTGCGGGATCGTCGAGGTGCACGGCGGGCGGGTTGTCGGCTTCCAGGAGAAACCGGCGAAACCCGTCTCCGATCTGGCCAACGCCGGGATGTACGCGTTCTCCCCGCAAGTGCTCGACCTGATCGACGGGCCGGACATCGGCTACCACCTGCTGCCGAGGCTGGCCGGCCGGGCGCGGGCGGTGCCGCTGGACGGTGCGTACTTCCTCGACATCGGCACCCCGGCGGCGCTGGCGCGCGCCCGGGAGGAATGGCAAGGCCCATCATGATCATCACGCAGACCCCGTTGCGGATCGGGCTCGTCGGCGGCGGCACCGATCTGCCGGGCTACTACCGCGAACACGGCGGCCGGGTCCTGAACGCGGCCATCGACAAATACGTGTACGTGGTCGTGAAGCAGCGCTTCGACGACGAGATCTACGTCAACTACTCGAAGAAGGAAATCGTCTCCCGCGTCGAGGACCTCGACCACGAGCTGGTCCGCGAGGCCATGCACATGACGGGCGTACGCAGCGGCGTGGAGATCACCACACTCGCCGACATCCCGTCGGCCGGGTCGGGTCTCGGCTCGTCCTCGTCGGTGACGGTCGGGTTGCTGCACGCGTTGTTCGCCTACCGCGGCCGCCAGGTCACAGCCGAGGAACTGGCGGAACGCGCGTGCGCCATCGAGATCGATCGGTGCCGCAAGCCGATCGGCAAGCAGGACCAGTACGCGGCCGCGTTCGGCGGCCTGTGCGACATCCACTTCGGCCCCGGCGACGCCGTCGTGGTCGACGAGATCCAGCTGACCCCGCTGCAGCGCAGGCAGCTGCAGGCCGGGCTGATGCTGTTCTTCACCGGGATCACCCGCAGTGCCAACACGATCCTCGGTGAGCAGACCGCGAAGGTCGGCGAGCGCCTGCCGCAACTCGGCCAGCTGCGCGACCTCGCGGGCGAGGCCGCCGACGGGCTGCGGGCCGGCGACATCGGCGCGCTGGGCACCGCGCTCGCGAAGAGCTGGCAGGCCAAGCGCAGCCTGGCGTCCGGCGTGTCGAACCAGCAGATCGACGAGGCCGTCGAGGCGGCGCTGGGGGCAGGCGCGTCCGGCGCGAAGGTGACCGGAGCGGGCGGCGGCGGATTCCTGCTCGTCACGTGTCCCGTCGAGCACCAGGGTGCGGTGCGCGAACGGCTGTCGGGCATGAAGGAGCTGCCGATCAAGCTCGACCCGCAGGGATCGCGGGTGATCTTCAACGTGCACCGTGACATCTGGAGCTGACATCATCGGATTGCGAGTGCGTCGGATGGGTAACGGAGTGACGATGGTTCGGTCGGCCCTGCCGTCGTCGGTCCGTGCCCCGCTCGCGATGTTGTCCCTGGCGTTGCTGGTCGTGGCCGTCGGGCTCGCGTTGCTCCTCGGCGGGAACAGCCGGCCGAGCGCGTTCGACGCATGGGCGCTGCGGGTGACCAAGTGGTCCGTACCAAACCCGGCCGATCCCTACACCGCGGCCTGGGTCATCGGCACGGCGGGAGATCCGCCGGTCGCGGCGGTGCTGGTGCTGATCCTCGTGGTGGTGTGCTGGCGGATGGGGCGCAAACGGCTCGCCGCGCTCGCCATCGTGGGCCCGGTGGCGACAGGCGTGATCACGACGGTGCTCAAACCATTGATCGACCGGACGATCAACGGCGACCACCTGAGCTATCCCAGTGGCCACACGGCTTTCCTGACCGCGATGGGGATTGTGGTCGGGCTGCTGCTCGTCGACCGGTTCCAGCCGGCGCGGGCCCCCGCCGTGGCAGTGGTGCTCGGCTGCGCGGTGGTGGCGGGCGCGGCCATGGCGTGGTCGCAGACGGCGTCCATCGTGCACTACGCCACCGACACGATCGGCGGTTTCTGCAGCGCGTTCGTGCTGGTGATCCCGATCGCGTGGCTCATCGACCGCGTCGCATCGAGAAAGGAACGCGATGAGCCGCAAGCTGTGTGACGAGTCCGCCTACCGCGCGCCGCTGCTCGATGTCGCCGCCTACGGTCTGTCCGGGACCACGCGGGAACTGCCCGGCGCACCGCTCGCCGACGCCGACTGGGCCGCCGTGCTGGAGGACGCCGGAAAGCACCGGCTGACCGGCCTCCTCGATGCCGCGATCACCGCCAACGCGCTCCCCGCGACGCACGAGCAGGTGCGGCAGGCCCGCGCCGCGCATCGCACCGCGCAACTGCGTGTGCTGACGCTGGAGCACGAACTGGCCGGGATCGCGGGCCTGCTCGAGCGCGCCGGCATCGAAACCCGCGTCCTGAAGGGCAGCGCGCTGGCGCACCTGGACTACGCCGAGCCGGGACTGCGGTCGTACAACGACATCGACATCCTGCTGCGGCCCGACGACATCGAGCGCGCGGTCGCGGAGTTGGGCACCGCCGGGTTCACCCGCACGCTGGCCGAACCGCGGCCCGGGTTCGACCGTCGGTTCGACAAGGGCATGACATTGCGCCCGGCCGCGAACTACGAACTCGACCTGCACCGCACGTTCGTGCTGGGACCATGGGGCCGTCTCGTCGACATCGACGACCTCTGGGACGAGGGCCAGGAACTGACCGTCGGGGGCCGGCGGATGCGGGCGCTGTCGCGGCCGATCCGGTTCCTGCACACGTGTTATCACGCCGCACTCGGCAACTGGCCGCTGCGCCTGGGCTCGCTGCGCGACATCGCCGAAGTGCTTCGCACGGTGGACGAGGGCTCGGTACGGCGGATCGCGCGGAACTGGGGCGTCGAGGCGATCGTCGCCGCGGCCGTGTCGGACACGCGGCGGCTGCTCGGGATCGGGGGCTGGTCCTGGGTGGACGGTCACGTTCCCAGCCGCCGCGAGATATCCTGGCTCGGGCTGCACACCCGCACCGACAAAACCTTTGCCGCACAAGCTGTCGCCACACTGCGGGTGCTGCCGTGGCGCGACAGGCCGGCCTACGTCCGGGCGCTCGTGCTGCCCGATTCGCGGTACACGGCCGGCCGGCACGCGTCCCCGATGAGCCGGTTCGCGTATGCGATCAAGGAAGTCCGCAAGGGCACGCGGTAGCTTTTCGCAGATGTCGCTGGGGCCGGGTTTCCCCGGCCCCAGCGACGATCCGGCTCTCGTTACGAGAACGTCAGGTCACCGAAAAGGGTCCCGGACGGGAAATCGGCGTCCAGTCGCATGCTGCCGTGCTGGCCGAGGGTCAGTTCCTCCACCGAGCCGAGGTCTTCGACGATCGGCGCGACGTACTCCTTCTTCATTTCTTCACCCCGTTTCGCTTGGTAACAGTTTTCGGGAAGATCGCCGGGGCTGGTTTTTTCCGGCTCCGGCGACGGGGTGATTCCACTATGAGAACGTGGCGTCACCGAACAGGCTGCCGTTCGGGAAATCGGCGTCCAGGTGCCAGCTTCCGGCCTGGCCTAGCGTGAGTTCCTGCACCGAACCGAGGTCTTCCACAGTCGGCGCGACGTACTCCTTCTTCATTTCTTCACCCCCTTTCCAAAGTGGACAAAATACCTCGGTTCAATCGTCGCATCTGATGTCCGCGTTACGTCGTGCGACCGAAAAGTAATCTTTCCTCGAATAGCGGCGAAACCGCTATTATTCACAGGTGAACTTCTCTCGGCTGGCCGCCACTCCCGCGCTGATCGTGGCCGCGGCGCGCGAGGTCGCCCGCGCGGACCGGCTGGGCACGATCACGGCGGCGATCTACCAGATCGTGGGCGCCACGGCGGCGCTCGGCCTGGTCGCGGCGAGCAAGTTCGCCTTCGACGCGCTGCTGCGGCCCGACCAGGCCCGCTTCGGGCTCACGATCTCGTTGCTGGCACTGGCTTTCATGACGGCACTGTCCGGTTCGACCAGTGCACTTCAGACACAGCAGCAGCGCCTGCTGGGCGAGCGCGTGTCGCAGCGGGTGTGGGAGCGGCTGGCCGACACCGCCGCCCGCGCCGACCTGGTCACCTACGAGTCGTCCGGGTTCGCGACCGCGCTCGAGCGGATCGAGCAGAACGCGGTCACCCGCCCGTTCGTCGTCACCACGGCGCTGCTCGGGCTCACCGGCGGGTTGCTTGGCGTGGTCACGATGTCCGCGGTGCTGATCGGCGTCGAACCGTTGCTGGTGCCCGTGCTGCTCGCGGCGGGCCTGCCCGCGGTGCTACTCGCGCGGTGGGCGAGCCGCACCGAGTTCGCGTACGCTCGCAAGCTGACCTCGGCCTACCGGCGCCGGACGTACCTGCGGGAGCTGCTCACGAAGCGCCCGTACGCGGCGGAGTTGCGGGCGTTCGAGTCGATGAAACCGTTGCAGCGGCGGCACCGGCAGCTCAACCAGGAGATCACCGGCGCGCTGCGCAAGCAGGTGCGCCACCGCCAGCTGATCGCGGGACTGACCACGCTCGGGGTTGCGATCGCGCTCACCGTCGCGCTGCTGGCGATCATCGAACTGGTACGCAGCGGCCGGATCGGGCTCCCGGAGGCCGGCGCGGCGGCGATCGCCGTGCGGCTGCTGTCCACGCAGCTCAACATGGCGTTCACGGGCGTCGGCGGGCTGCTCGAGTCGGCGCCGTTCCTCGCGGACCTGCAGCGTTTCGTGAACTCCGGTCCCCCTGCCGCGCCACGCGGCAACAGGCGCCCGCTGACCGACGGCGTCCGGCTGCGCGACGTCAGTTTCCGTTACCCCGCACAGAATCGGCTGGCGGTGGACTCGGTCGATCTCGACATCGGCCGCGGCGAGGTCGTCGCACTGGTCGGCGAGAACGGCTCCGGCAAGACGACGCTCGCGAAGATCGTCGCGGGCCTGTACGACCCCGACGAAGGCACCCGCCGCTGGGACGGCACGGACCTGCCACCGGCCGACGTGCGGGCGTCGGTCACGGTCATCTTCCAGGACTTCGTGCGCTACCAGATGACTCTGCGGGACAACATCACCATCAGCGCCGTCGACCGTCCCGCCGAGGAAGCCTTCGACGCAGCCCGCCGAGCCGGCGTCCTGGTCACGGCGAACCGCCTGCCCGACGGCGTGGACACGATGCTGGGCCGCGACCTGGACGAAGGTCTGGACCTCTCCGGCGGCGAGTGGCAACGGGTGGCGCTCGCCAGGGCCCTGTACCGCGACACCCCGCTGGTGGTCCTCGACGAGCCCGCGGCGGCGCTCGACCCACGCACGGAACACGCGCTGTTCTCGGACGTCCGCGCGATGCTCGGCGGCCGCTCGGCGCTACTCATCTCGCACCGCTTCTCGAGCACCCGCATGGCCGACCGCATCTACGTCATGGACGGCGGCCGCGTCGTGGAATGCGGCACCCATGACGAACTCATGGCGCGCGCCGGTCAGTACGCCGAGCTGTATCAGCTTCAGTCGTCGGCGTATCGCTGAGACCTCAGCCCGCCAGCCGGCGGCGGAACCACCGGGTCAGGATCTCGTCCACCGCCTTGGCGGCGGGCAGCTGCGGAGCCGGTGCCAGGCCCGGTTCCTCGGCCAGCGGATGCGCCAGGTCCGGCACGCTGATCAGCTCGATCTCGTCCGGGTGCGCGGTGTTCTCGCGCAGCACGTCGACCAGGGCGGCCGCATCCGCATGCAGGTCCGGGTGGTCCCGCTCACCACTGACCACCACCAGCGGCGGCGGTGCCGCGAGGTTTGCGGCGCGGGAGACGAAGTCCAGTTCGTCGGCGGCCTTGCGGGACTCGGCGGTCCACCGGTACGGATGCCCGGCGAGGCCGTCGACGAGCCCGACCGCGGACCGGATGCGCACAGCCGGGTTGACCAGCGCGGCCGCCCGGACCGGAATCCGCCGCGTGGTCAGCACCTGCAGCGCTACGGCGCCGCCGAGCGACGCGCCGAGAACGCTGACCGGCTCGTCATCGACCGGCAGCTGATCCCGCAGCGCATCAAGCGCGGCCGGAAACTCGTCGGCGGCCTGATAGGTGAACGGCGCAAGGAAAGCCAGCAGGGCATCCTCTCGAGCGAGCTCGACGACGGCGTCGACGCGGCCGTCGACCATCCGCGCACCACACATCGGCATGCCGAGGTGGACCCGCCAAGCGGGTACCCCGGTCATCGGCAGTGCGGCCGCGAACGCCGCGTCCGTACGCGGCGCGTCCAGCATGTGCCAGGTCACGACCAGCGGTGCGGGACCGTCGGCGCCGGCCGGCGGCAGCGCCGTGTACGGCACTCCGGCCGCGATGCCCGTGATCGTTTCCGTGTCCATGCCTGCCGACGCTAGACGGCGCGAAGGACTCGCGCCCGTGCTTTCGCCACCGGCGAAAACGCCTGGAGTGGCAGGTCGAACCCCGAGGCGAGGTTCAGCACGGTCGCCCAGGTCAGGTACATGAGCCACAGACCGGTCAGCAGGTGGAAGAACCCGAGCGCCCGCTCACCGGCATTGGCTGGCCCGCCCGGCACGCAGTCTCGTCTGCGATTCCGCTCCGTTTACTCCGGCCCGCTGGGCACCGCAGGTGGCCTTGGGTGCCACATAGGCGCCGCAGGCCACCTTCGGCCCCCGCGCAGCAGCGGCGGGGAACCGGGATCACGCGACACTAGGCCACCGCGTCCAGCAGTCCGGAAAGGACCTCCCGGCGGAAGGGCGGCCCCCAGGGCACGATCGCCTCGAAGACGGGGACCGCCTCCACCAGGTCGCCGAGCGCCTGGAATGTGAAGCTCGTCGACGTGGGGTCCGTCCAGCCCAGTAGGCGCGGGAACTGGCACATCCGCAGCAACGCGCGCCCCGGCGCCAGGCGCTGCACCAGCACCTCGTCCACATCGCGGCTCGGCCGCGGGACCACACACGCCACCAGCGGCAGCGGCTCCGACACCCGCGCCGACGGCCGCAACGCCAGCCGGCCGTCGGCGGTGGTGCGGACCGCGTGGGAGGGTGCCGCGTCGGCCAGTTCCCATGCCCCCGCTCGCAGCCGGGTCTCCGTGCTGCCCGGATGCACGCGCATTCCACTGTCCACATGCAACACGTCGTCCGCGACGAGGTCGCACCCGATGCCGCACATCGCGGTCGCCAGCGTGGACTTGCCCATGCCCGAGGCGCCGACGAACGCCACCGCCTGCCCGTTGAGCCGCACCGCGCTCGCATGCAGCACAAGGCAGTGCCGCAGCATCAGGTGCACCGCGAGCAGCGCCCCGGCCGCCAGCACCGGGATCAACCCGGGATCGCTGCCCGGCTGCAAGTGCGCCGTCACGTCACGCAAGTCCCGGTCCGCGACGAAATCGCACAGCCCCGGATACCGCAGCAACGCCCGGTCACCGTCGCGGGTCAGCCGATAGAACACCTTGCCGTTGTCGTTGCGCAGTTCGGCGAGTTGCTCGCCCGCGCCCCGCGTCGCCGGCACCGACCGGTCCTCGCCCCGGCGCAGCACGAGATCCGCCTGCCCTGGCTCCCCAGACGGCAACGGCAGGTCCACCTCGCTCGCGATGACCAGACCGTGCGCGTGATACCAGTTCGTCATTCCTCACCCGCCGCGCTCAGCACCGCGTACTCCGCCGCGGTGGTGTCAAGGGTCCTGCCGTCGATCTCGAGCCACGAATGCGCGGCGAACGCGCCGCGAGCGTCCCGTTTCACACCGATCCGCAGCACCGGGTCCAGCGCGCGCAGCCGGTGCCCGACCAGCAGGCACCGCCGCAGGCACGTGTCACCGGCGGGCCAGTGCGACGTGACGGCCTCCGCCGCCCACATGGCGGCGCGAGTGTCGCGCGGCAGCACGGCGATCTCCGACCCGGGCGGGGTCGCGTCGCGCAGGTCGATTCGCAGCCGGAGCCGCTGGCACGTCGTGCGCAGATCGTTGGCGCGCAGGCTTTTCTCTATCCCGACCATCGTCCACAGTGCACGGACGAGCTCCAGCGCGCGACGGGTTCTCATCTGCTTCCCAACCAGGCTTGCTGCAGCAGCATCGCGGTCGACCCCGGCGGCTCGTCCGCGGCCCACACCTCGTGCAGCGCCGCCGGGTCCACCAGTGCCGGATCGACGCCACCTCCATCCCAGGTCCGCGCGAACTCCCGCGACACCGGGCCGAAGCGGGAGGCGTTGAACGACGCCTTCTGCTGCCGTCTCAGCACCTCGTCCGGCAACAAGCCCTGCGCCAGCACGCGCGTTCCCTCGGTGCGCGGCAAGCCGCGCCACCGCCCGCCGAACGCCGCGTAGGACGCGACGAACGGCACCGCGCCCAGCGGTTCCACCAGCACGCTGTCCTCCCCGGTGACGACGGCGGCACGCACCTCACGTCCCAGCTGGACGGCACGCGGCGCGAGCGCGCTCCACACGCTGCGGTCCCACCGCAACGGCCGCTCCGCCATCGTGGCGGTCGCCGCGAGCGCGGCCCGGCGCACGTCCGGCCGCAGCCACGACAACGGCCCGCTCTGCCGCCGCAGGTACCGGACGCGCGCCGCCTTCGGGGCGACGCACAGCGCGGTCTGCCGCCAGTCGCTCGCGCTCAGCCCGCGGCCGCGCCGCCGTGCGACCACCCGCAGCATCCCGGTGCGATGGCCGCCGAGCACCTCGTCACCCGCGTTGCCGGTGACCAGGCTGCCGCCGCGCGCGTGCTGGGCGAGCAGGATCGTGTTGCCGAGCCCCGCGGGATACGTGGGCCTGCCGTGCGCCCGCAGCACCGGCGCGGTCAGCGGCCCGATGATGTCGAGTTCGTCGGTGATGTCGCGGCATACCCACTCCACCGGCAGCCCCTTGTCGCGCAGGCAGGCGATGACCAGTTCCTGCCACCACGATTCGTCGGCCGCGGGATCGCCGGGGTACCGGAAAGTCAGCGCGACCGGCGGCGCCAGGCCCTCGCGCGCGGCGAGGTCCGCGGCGACGGCGAGCAGCAGCGACGAGTCGCGGCCACCGGAGAACGCCACCACGCACGGCTGCCGCCGCAACGCCGGCAGCAGCGCGTCCCGCAACGCCCGCGCCGGATCTGCCTCGACGCGCTCGGGCGGTGCGGGCAGCGGCACCGTGCCGACCGGCTGGCCGATCGCGATCTCGCGGGCGGTCAGCGACGGCTGCGTGAGATCAGTGGAGGAGCTGGGCGTCACGGAGCTGGTCCAGGAATGCCTCGATGTCGCGGCGGGCGGTGCCGGCGTCGACCTCGTACTCGCCGGATATGGTCTGCACCAGTTCGTCCACCGTCCGGTCCTCGGACAGCAACTCGAACACGCGCGTGCCGACACCACCGATGGTGAAGTAGCGCGAAGCCGGCAGGCTGAGCACGATGGTCTCGTCACCGATGGTGCGCGCGGAAATGTCCGCCGCTCGAACTCGCATTCTGTCTCCTTACACGAAACGCCGGAACACGGGCTTGACCGGCCTGCCGCCCATGAAGGCCGCCGGACTCTGGGCGTCGAGGGCCTTGCGGTAGGTCGCGCATGCCTGCGCGACCACCTCCACGGTCCGGTCCACGTCCTCGTCCGTCAGCGCAGAACTGACCACAAAGGACGGTCCGATGACACCGCCGGTGATGAGCTGGCGCAGGAACAACGTCCGGTATTCCTGCGACGGCACGAAGTTGTCGTCCAGCGTCGCGAACACGAGGTTGCTCGCCCGGCCACGGACGAGCACGTGCTCCCCGACACCCATGCCCTGCGCGGCGGCGCGGACACCGGCGGACAGGCGCTCGCCGATCTCGTGCAGCCGCGCCGCGATGCCTTCCGCGACATAGGTTTCCATCACGGCCATCGCCGCGGCAAGCGAGTGAGTTTCGGCGCCGTGCGTGGTCGAGAGCAGGAACACCCGCTCGCCAGAGTGCCGCAGGCCGCCGTACTCCATGATCTCCCGGCGCCCCGCGAGCGCCGAGATGGCGAACCCGTTGCCCAGCGCCTTGCCGAAGGTCGACAGGTCGGGCGCCACACCGTAGAGGCCCTGCGCCCCGGCCTCGGACCAGCGGAAACCGGTGATCATCTCGTCGAACACGAGCAGGCAGCCGTGCTTGTCGGCGAGCCGGCGCAGCCCTTGGAGATACCCCGGCGGCGGCTCGGTGTGCCCGGCCGCCTCGAGCATCAGGCACGACACCTGCCCCTGGTGCGCGACGAGCAGTTCCTCGGTGGCCGCGAGATCGCCGTAGGGGAAGGAGACGGTGAGCTCGGTGATGGCGTCCGGGATGCCCGCGGCCATGGCGGTGCTGCCGATGAACCAGTCGTCGGTGGAGAAGAACGGGTGGTCGCGGCAGATCGCGACCAGCGGGCGGCCGGTGAAGGCGCGGGCCAGCCGCACGGCGGCCGTCGTGACGTCGGAGCCGTTCTTGGCGAACTTGACCATCTCCGCGGTCGGCACGGTGGCCAGGAACCGCTCCGCCGCCTCGACTTCGAGGTAGCTCGGCCGCACGAAGTTCGAACCCCGCTCCAGCTCACGCCGCACGGCCTCGACGACGCGCGGGTGCGCGTGCCCGAGGCTGACCGACCGCAGGCCGGAGCCGTACTCGATGTACTCGTTACCGTCGACGTCCCACACGTGCGCGCCGCGCCCGTGCGAGATCACCGGCGCGAGCCGTTCGGGGTACTGGTCGTCGCCCTTGGCATAGGTGTGTGCGCCGCCGGGCACGAGCCGGTGCAGCCGCTCGTTCGCCTCATCGGACCGCGGCAGGAGGTTCCCGGTCATGTCAAGCCACCCTGGATTCTGTTCAGCGCCGCGGCAAGCGACGGCGCCTGCTTGTCTCGTTCCGACATCAGCGCGACCGGGAGCGGCCACGGGATGTCCAGTTCCGGGTCGGCGAAGGCGATCGCGACGTCCTCGCTGGGGTCGTGCGGACGGTCGATCCGGTAGGACACGTCCGCCGGGTCGGTCAGCGCCTGGAATCCGTGCGCGCACCCCGCGGGCACGTAGACGGTCACCTGTTTGTCGCCGGAGAGCTCGAAGAACTCCTTGTTGCCGAACGTGGGCGAATCGGGCCGCAGGTCCACCACCACGTCGAAGACCTCGCCGTAGGAGCAACGCACGAGCTTCGCCTCGCCGCGGCCCGAGCGCAGGTGCATGCCGCGCAGTACGCCCTTGCGCGAGCGGGACACGCTGTCCTGCGCGAACCCGTCCGGGTCGATGCCGACCGAGCGCGCCACCTCGGCGTCGAACGTGCGGCTGAAGAAGCCGCGCTCGTCACGGTGTGGCGTCGGTTCGAACAGGAAGCACCCCGCGATGGCGGGCACCGGGACTGCCTTCATTTCCTTCCCCCGTCCAGTACCGCGGCGGACAGCGCCGCGAACTGCTCGTCCAGCAACCGCTTGTGCTCCCGGTTGCACTCGGCCATCGTGTCCGCGAACTGGTCGCGCCGTTTCTCGAGTTCGGTGAACTGCGCGACGAGCCGGTCGAAATCGAGCGAGCGGGCGTTCTGGCAGAATTCGCGCAACCCCATCTGGTCCATGATCACCTCGTTCTTGGCCGCGTACCCGAGCGACACGGTCGGCTTGCCGAGCTTCAGCGCGCACAGCACGTTGTGGTACCGGGTCGCGACCACCGTGTCGACGCCTGCCATGTGCCGCATCAGGTCGTGCAGGGTGACCGCGGGCTCGTAGGTCACCGCGTCCGGACGGTCTACATCGGACAGAATCTCGGCGACGACCGGGTCGTCGGCCTGGTCACCCGTGAACAGCCGCACCCGCCGGCCCTGATCGACGAGCCAGCGCACGAACCGCTTCATCGTCGCCAGGTACGCGTCGTGGATCTCGTCGGCCCGCGCGCGGTCGTCGTTGCCGCCGTAGAAGGCCATCAGCCCGACCCCGACCGTCCCGGTGGACTCGGGCACGGGCGGATCGGACAGCGCGAACGCCAGGTCCGGGTACACCTCGTCAGCGCGGACGTCGACGCCCATCTCCCGCATCGCCTCGCGCGAGCCGCTGTCCCGGAAGGAGCGGTAGTGCGCCAGGCGCGCCGCGCGAACGATCACCCAGCGGGTGGCGCGCTTGCTGATCACATTCGACCCTACGCTGACCAGCGCGACCTTCGTGCCCGTCAGCCGCGCCGTGACGCCGAGCCAGAACAGCGAGTACGGGAACGCCCACGGCCGCAACGGCAGCGTCGCCTCGAGCACCCCCATGCCGGGCACGATCACGACGTCGTAGCGGCGGATCCAGGCGAGTGTCCGAAATGGATCGAGCAGCTTGCCGAGCACCTTCAGCCCGGCGGCACGCAACCCGGTGGCGTCGCCGGCGTGCGGCTCGTACCACTGCAGCGGCGCCGCGGGTGCGCCGTAACGCGCGGCGACCGTCTCCGGCCCCATGCAGAAGAAGCCCAGGCTCGCGTCGGGATACTGTTTGCGCAGGTAGGAGACCACGGCGTCGAGCGAACCGTCGTTGCCGAGGTTGCCAGACCCGAGGATCCCACAGAACCCGACGCGCAACTGTCCTCTCGGTGTCATGGTTCGACTCCTCCACGCTGCGCTCCTCGGGCCGCGGCCGGCCCTGCGATGCTCGCGAGTCGTCGTCTTCACAGCCGCACCCCGATCTTGCCCAGCGGCTTGCCCGCCAGCCAGCGCACGAGATGCCCGTAGCAGCGCCGCCGGTCACCCGCCGACAGCGGAGCACGCGACACCGCCGCGAAGATCCCCACCAGGTACTCGGCCAGCAGGCGCGCGGTCGGCTGGCCCTTGCGGCGCGGGTCGAGGTTGCCGCACACCTTCGCGATCGTGCCGAGGTTGTCGCCGCGCCCCGGATGCTCGCGGCGGAAGAACATGACCTCGGGCACCTGCAGGAACCGGCCGTAGAGGGACAGTTCGGCGATGAACTTGCGGCCGGCGTTGTGGTAGCTGTCGTGCGGGGTCATCCGCCGCAGCGCGTCCGTGCGGATCACGCCGTAGAAGTCGTCGCCGCCCTCGGTGACCAGCAGGCTGTGGAACCGTTCGGGCGCGCTCGGCGAGTCGGTCGCGAGCCGGTAGTCGTACTCCTCGATCGTCTTGCCGTCCGGGTCGATGATGGCCATGTAGCTGTGCGCCAGCACCGCGTCCGGGTTCGCGTCGAGCGTTGCGACGCACCGCTCGACCAGGTCCGGGGCGAACAGGTCGTCGTGCGCGGCCCACTTGAACAGCTCGCCGCGGGCCTGGTCGATGAGGAAGTTGTGGTTGGGGGCCGCACCGATGTTGCGCGGCTGCTTGAGGTAGCGGATCCGGCCGTCGGAGTCCGCGTAGTCGCGGCAGATCTTCTCCGTGCCGTCGGTGGAGGCGTTGTCGGAGATGACGAGCTCGAAGTCGGTGTAGCTCTGCGCGAGCAAGGCGTCGATCGACTCGGCGAGGTAGTTCTCACCGTTGTAGACAGGCAGGCCGATGGTCAGCCTTGGGCCGGTGGCACCCATATGATCCTCGTTTCCTCGCTTGCGTTGTGGATGATGTAGTGCCGCAGTCCCACGCGCAGCTGCGTCCACCACACGGCGGCACCGAAGAAGGTCCCGGCCGCGACCCCCCACGCCGAGCCGAGCGCGCCACCCAGCGCGGCACCGGTGAGCCCGCCGATGACGTAGCCACTGGACGCGATCAGCTGGCAGCGCATGCTGCGCTTCGCGGCGCCGAGCGCCCGCAACCCGCAGGCGGCGCCGTTGATGAGGCTCGCGTTGGCGACGCCGAGCGTGCACGGGATGATCAGCGCGGACGCGGTGTGCCACACGTCGCCGAGCATGAACTCGCCGATCTTGTCGTTGAGCAGTAGCAGCAGGAACACGCCCCACAGCAGCACGCCGGCCGCCTGCGAACCGCCGAAGATCAGGCCGAACAGCGGCAGCCGCTTCGGGTTGCGCTTGAGTATCCGCGCCGCTTCCGGAACGGCCACGAACGAGAGCCCCTGCAACACCGCCATGAACGGGCCGAGCAGCAGTTCGGCGCCGCGGATCGTGCCGACCGCGGCGACGCCGGCGATCGCGCCGACCCCGTACGCCCGGATCTGCGATCCCCCGCTGTTGCTGACGTTCTCGACGAGATAACGCGGGCCGAGGTCGCGGGTCTCCCGCAGCCAGTCCCGGACGCGCCGCAGGTCCGGCCATACCCCGGTCTGCCACACCCCGAACAGGGCCGCCGCGGCGGCGGCCACCCCCCATGCCAGCAGGAAAGCGACGACGCTGCCGTTCGTCTTGGCGACCAGCATCGTGGGGACCATCGCCACGCACCAGACGACGTCGTTGAGGAACGCCTTCTGGCCCTGGCCCGACGCGAAGAACCCGAACCGCCAGCTGTCCTGCAGCATCAGGCCGGGCATGATGATCCCGAGTGCGAGGAACGCCTTGCCGAGCGAGCCGCCCATCGCCAGGCCCAGCACGAGACTGACGGCACCGGTCGCGCAGCCGGCGGCGAGCGCGGTGCCGGATGCGCGCCCGATCGCTCGTCGCCACTCCGCGGCGGGCACGCCGCTGTAGCGCACCATGAGCGGATCGGTCGACAGCCCGCGGGAGATGTTGATGATGAGCCCGTAGGTGACCCAGGCGATCGAGAACACGCCGAACGCCGTGATACCGAGCTCCCGTGCGACGAACAGCCCGACGACGAAGTTGCTCAGGCTCGAGACGGCCTGGTCACCGAGTCCCCAGCTGAGCCGGCCCGCCATCGCGCGCAGCGGGCGAGGCCGCACGAGACGATGCTTGCCGCCGCGCTGCTTCCCCTCCTGGACGGTGGCCATGCGCTCAGTCCTTGATCAGGGCGGCGCCCTGCAGGGCTTGGGCGGCATCGGCGACGGTGCCGAACGGCAGCCCGGACCGCTGCGCGATGTCGAGCAGGCTGTGCTCGCCGTCGGAGAGATTGAGCACCCACAGCATCGCCAGCTGGGCTTCCTTGGCGTCGCTGCGCCCGCCGAGTGAGCCGTAGAGGCCGCGCTTGCCCAGCTGCGGCTCGCCGTAGGGGCTCAGGTTGACGTAGCGGCGGTCGCGGTCGAGCACGGCGAACGCCTCCTGGCAGACGGCGAGGGTGTCCTCCATCGCCTGCGGGGACACGAAATCCGGGTTGTCGGCCGACGTGTGGTACTCGGGATAGCTCGCGTACGGCGTGCGCGAGAGTGACCCGACGCCGAGGTTGAACCCTGGCGAGCAGAACTGCCGCTCGTCGTAGCCGTACGGCGAGAAGTCGACGATCTTGTGCTGACGGCCGGCCAGCACGTACTGCAGCACGCGGTCGATGTCGGCGTCGCCGCGCCGGCTCTTCTTGTACGTCAGCTGCCCCCGGTCGCCGGCGCAGGCGAGCACGAGCCCGTGCTTGACCTTGTCGATGCGCTCGGCGTTGCGGGCCAGCCACGTGATCGCGCCGATCGTGCCGGGCATGAACAGGAACCGGTAGGTGTAGTACGGGTTCTCGAGCGACTGTGCCAGCGCGACCGCCACCGCGATGCCTGCCAGGTTGTCGTTGGCCAGCGACGGGTGGCACGTGTGGCACGAGACGATGATCTCGTCGGTCACCTGGCCGGGCACCACGTGCTCGGCGTAGGTGAGGTGCCCGTCGGCCAGTGTGGAGTCGATGCGCACCTCGTACTCGCCCTCGGGCATCGCGTCGAGGGTGTCCTGCGCGAGGCAGAAGCCCCAGTTCGGCGCGTAGTAGCTGGTGCGATACGGCACCCACGACGGCTTGTCCGGCAGGGTGTGCAGGTGCGGCCGGAGCTCCGCCAGCGTCATCGTCGCCGACACCGGGGTGCTGTAGCTGACCACGTGCAGGTTCAGCCGGTTGAAGTCGACCACCCGGTTGCCTGCCTGGTCGGCGATGTAGGCATCCCGGATGTTCCACTCCTGCGGCACGGTCCAGTCGAAGACCTCGGTGCCGGTGGGCACCTCGAAGATCTCCAGCGGGATGTGCTCGCCGACGATCTCGAGCGTGCGGCGTACCCCGTCGCCGGTGATGCTGCGGCACAACGGGTACAACCGCTCGACGAGAGCGTGCATCTGGGTGCCGATCATGTGTGCCGCAGGCTTGCGTCGACCGTGCTGGTGTCCATGCGGTGCTTCAGCCATGCGAGCCGGGTGAACTTCTGCTCGAAGTCCGCCATGGTCAGGCCGTGCCGCTGGTAGGCGTCGACGAGTTCGACAGCGCCGTCCTTCACGCTCCACTCGCACGCGAACCCCGGCACCGCTTCCCGGTACCGGGAGAAGTCCACCCGGTAGGAGCGCGGGTCGGCGCCGGCCTCGCCGGTGATGCGCAGCTTCGAGCCGGGCACCGCCTCCACGACCTGCTCGGCGATCTCGGCGACGGTCACGTTGTTGGTCTCGGTGCCGATGTTGAACGCCTTGTCGTGCACGGCGTCCTTCGGCGCGACGAGCGCGGCCGCGAACGCGCCCGCGATGTCCTTCGCGTGCACCAGCGGCCGCCACGGCGTGCCGTCGGAGAGCACCAGGACCTCGCCGGAGAGGACCGCGTGCCCGACGAGGTTGTTCAGCACGATGTCGGCGCGCAGCCGCGGCGAGTAGCCGAACGCGGTCGCGTTGCGCAGGTAGACCGGGGTGAAGTCGCTGTCGGCCAGTTCGTGCAGGTCGTCCTCGACGCGCACCTTCGACTCCGCGTACGGGGTCACCGGACGCAGCGGCGCGTCCTCGTTCACCAGCCCGCTGCCGCCGGAGGCCCCGTAGACCGAGCAGGTGGACGCGTAGAGGAAGCGCCTGACCCCCGCGTCGCGGGCGAGCCGGGCGAGCCGGACGGCGGCGCGGTGGTTGATGTCGTAGGTCAGGTCCGGCGCGAGCGCGCCCAGCGGGTCGTTGGACAGCGCCGCCAGGTGGATCACGGCGTCCACATCGGACACGTGTGCGGAGGTGACGTCCCGCAGGTCGACGGTGTGGCCCTCGGGGTCGACCGGGGCGGGGCCCAGCAGGCAGGGCTCGAACAGGCCCGAGTCCAGGCCGACGACCTCGTGCCCGGCTTCGGCCAGCACCGGCGCCATCACCGTGCCCAGGTAACCCTTGTGTCCGGTCAGCAGCACGCGCATGGATCAGCCCTCCAGGCCCAGAGTCAGCTTGTTCACGAAAAAACCCTCCGCGTACGCCGCGTTGCACTCGATCCCGCGGATGCGGGCGAGGCCGAGGAAGGCTTCCTTGTCGTACCAAGGACGATGTCGCTGCGAGCCGTAGTGTTGTTGCAGCAGTTCGACCTTTTTCCCGGCGACGTCGCCGGAGAGCGGCTGATAGGCGTTGGGACGACCCAGATCGCCGTCCCATTTCACGATCTCGTAACCCAGCGTGAGGTGGTCGCGGTACACCGTGGGCACCATCTTCGCGAGCCCGCGGTGGTCCTGGTGCAGGTCGTCGGTGCGCGGCGCCAGCACCAGGTCCGGGTCGGTCCGGCCGCGCAGTTCTTCGAGCGCGGACTTCGCCTCGTCCCAGTGGGCGGGAAGCCGCCCGTCGGGCATCTTGAGGACGGTGACCGCCAGGTCGGCCTCCGGGCAGAAGGCAGCGAGCGCGGCGCGTTCCTCGTCTTCACGCTCGCTGCCACCGCCGGAAAGCACCAGCGCGTCGACCCGGATGCCCGGCCGCGCCGAGCACAGGGTCAGCAGTGTCCCGCCGGCGCCGATCGCGATGTCATCGCAATGGGCGCCGAGAGCGACGAGCCGGTCCAGCCGGTTCCCCCCGAGCCGGATCACGCCGCCCGCTCCCACAAGGCCCACGGGCGGTCCCCCCGCGTGTACGAGTCGTCCAGCGCGGCGCGCTCCTTGACCGTGTCGGTGGGCTTCCAGAACCCGCGGTACGGGTAGGCCAGCAGCCGGCCGCGTTTGGCGAGTTCGGCACACCCGTCGGCGACCAGGTCGCCGTTCTCCGGGATGTGGTCGAACACGTCCTGGCGCAGCACGAAGTACCCGCCGTTCTCCCACAGCGGCATCTCGCTGACCGCGGTGATCGAGCCCACCAGGCCACCCTCGTCCATTTCCACGCAGTGGAACGACGACTGCGGCGGCACGACCATCATCGACGCACCCGCGCCGGACGCTTCGAACCGGTCGATCATCTCCGGCAGCGGCGCGTCGGTGAGCACGTCGGCGTAGTTGGCGAGGAACATCTCGTCGCCCTCGAGGTGGTCGCGCACGCGGCGCAGCCGCTCCCCGATCGGCGACTCGATCCCGGTGTTGACGAACGAGATCGTCCAGTCGGAGATGTCGGTCGACAACAGGTGCGCCTTGCCGCCGCGCAACACGAAGTCGTTGGACGTGGTCTCCTCGTAGTTGAGGAAGAAGTCCTTGATGTGGTGTGCCCCGTACCCGAGGCAGAGCACGAATTCGGTGTGCCCGAAGTGCGCGTAGTAGCGCATCACGTGCCAGATCAGCGGCCTGGGACCGACCATGGCCATGGGCTTGGGAACGTCGGAAGCGGTGCCGCTGCGCATCCGCATTCCGTAGCCCCCGCAGAAAAGGACGACCTTCACGACGACTTCACCTCGACGATTTCCAGTTGTGGAATGGGGAAGACCAGCTTGCCGCCCCATTCCTCCACATAGGACAGTTGAGCGGTCAGCTCGTCCCGCAGGTTCCAGGGCAGGACCAGCACGTAGTCCGGCCGGTCCGCGGCGATGCGCTCCGGCGGCAGGACGGGGATGCGGGTGCCGGGGGTGTACCGGCCGTGCTTGTAGGGGTTGCGGTCGACCGTGTAGGCGAGCAGGTCGGGCCGGATCCCACAGTGGTTGAGCAGGGTGTTGCCCTTGCCCGGGGCGCCGTAGCCGACGACGGTCTTGCCTTCGTCGGCGGCCTGGATCAGGAACCGCAGCAGGTCACGACGCACGCGGGCGACCCGGACGGCGAACTCTGTGTAGCCGGACAGCTCGTGCAGGCCGGCAGCCTTCTCGTCGGCGAGCACGTCGACCATCCGCCTGCTCGGCTCGCCCGCGATCTCGGCCGGCTGCGCCCACAGCCGGATCGAGCCGCCGTGTGTGGGCAGCAGTTCGACGTCCACAAGGGACAGGCCACCGGTGGCGAGCGCGCGCCGCGCGGATTCGACCGTGTAGTACTGGAAATGTTCGTGGTAGATCGTGTCGTACTGGATCTTCTGGATGAGCGTGAGCAGGTGCTGCACCTCGATCGCGACCCAGCCGTCGTCGGCGACGAGCGCGCGCAGGCCCTTCGTGAAACCGATCACGTCCGGGATGTGCGCGTAGACGTTGTTGGCGACCACGAGGTTCGCCGGCCCGTGCGCGGCGCGCACCGACTCGCCGGTCTCGGGGCTCAGGAACGCGGTGAGCGTCGGGACGCCCTTGTCCCGCGCGGCCTGCCCGACGTTGACCGACGGCTCGATCCCCAGGCACCGGATCTGCTGTGCCACAACGTGTTGGAGTAGATACCCGTCGTTGCTGGCCACCTCGACGACGAACGAGTCCCCGGTCAGCCCGGCCCGCTCGGTCGCGCCCTCGACGAAGCGCCGGGCGTGCTCCACCCACGAATCCGAGAACGACGAGAAGTAGGCGTACTCGGTGAAGGTGTCCTCCGGCGTGATCAGCGGAGGGATCTGCGCGAGCCAGCAGTCGGTGCAGACCTGCAGATGCAACGGGTAGGTTGCTTCCGGCTCGTCGAGTTGCCCGGCGGTCAGGAAGCGCTCGCAGGGCGGCGTCGCGCCCAGATCGACGACGCTTTCCATGCTCGTCGAACCGCAGAGTCGGCAAGTGGTCATCGGCTGGGCTCCAAGGCGTCGCGAACACGGCGGTCGTACACCCGTGATTCGGGGTGCGCCGGAGTGTTGTTACAAGGCCGGGGGCGGGCGTCTGCCACCGATTCTGAAATGCAACATCGCCGCCAGACCTTACCGAGACAGGCGGGCAAACGGTCGAGAATTGGCAAATCTACTTGCGGATCTCCAGCGTGCAGCACTTCGGCCCGCCGCCGGCCTTGCGTAGTTCGGAGACGTCGACCGGCACCGGTTCGTAGCCGCGGTCGGCCAGCCGCGCCGCGAGGTCCGTCGCGTCGGCGGGCAGCACCACGTTGCGCCCGTCGGAGACCCCGTTGAGCCCGAAGCACGCCGCGTCGGCCGGCCCCGCGACCACGGCGTCCGGGAACAGCCGGGCCAGCGCCCGCCGCGACCCCGGCGAGAACGCCCCTGGGTAGTACGCGATCTGCGCGGCCGCGCTCTCGGTCGCCTCGCTGAGCACGAACAACGCCGTGTCGAGGTGGTAGTAGCGCGGGTCGACCAGCCGCAGCGACAACACGGGCACGCCGAGCACCTCCTGCGCCTCGGCGTGTGCCTCCGGGTCGGTGCGGAAGCCGGTGCCGGCGAGCAGCAGCCGCCCGGTCCACGCGAAGTCACCCTCGGCCTCGTTGATCCGCGACGGCATCACGAGGTCGCGGTAGCCGTGCTCGACGAACCAGCGCCGGTAGTGCTCCGCCTCGGCAGCGCGCTCGTGGGCGCGGAACCGGGCGCCGAGCACCCGCCCGTCGATGACGGTGCCGGAGTTCGCGGCGAACACCATGTCGGGCAGGCCGGGCTGCGGCTCGATCTCCTCGACGGTGTGCCCGAGCCGGCGATACGTGTCGCGCAGTTCGGTCCACTGGGCCATCGCGCGTCCACGGTCGACCGGGTCCGCGGGGTTCATCCAAGGGTTGATGGCGTAGTCGACCGCGAAGTAGCGCGGCGGGCACATGAGGTAACGGCGAGCCAGGCCCACCCGTGGTGTCATATCCTTACGATATTGCTCGCCGCGTTGCGGATTCACTGCTAAACATTGCGTGTGAACCCGATAGATCAGCGAATCGTTTCGTGCCTGGTGGCCAACGCGCGGTCCAGTTACGCGGACGTCGGCAAGGTGGTCGGCCTGTCCGCGCCCGCGGTGAAACGGCGGGTCGACCGCCTGCTCGAGACCGGCGTGCTGCGCGGGTTCACGGCGGTCGTCGACCCGGAGGCGCTGGGCCGCGGCACCGAGGCGTTCGTCGAGGTCTACTGCCGGGGCAACGTGCCGCCCAGCCGGATCCGCAGCCGCGTCGAGCCGTTGCCCGAGGTCGTCGCGGCCTACACGGTGACCGGCGCGGCCGACGCGATCGTGCATCTGCGTGCGGCCGACATTCACCAACTGGAGACCGCGCTCGAGCGGCTGCGCGGACTGGACATCATCGACCGGACCGTCTCGACCGTCGTTTTGTCGAGGCTCCTGGAACGCCCGCCGACGCCGGGGACATGATGGTCGGCATGACCGAACGGATTATCGCCGAACGCGTCGGCAAGGTCGCCGTCATCACCGTCGACGCCCCCGACCGGCGCAACTCGCTCACCCAGCCGCTTTCCGCCCAGCTCACCGAGGCCGTGACCGACGCCCAGCGCGACCAGGACGTGCACGCCCTGATCGTCACCGGAACCCCGCCCGCCTTCTGCGCCGGCGCCGACCTCAGCCACCTGGGCATGACCGGCGAGGAAGGGCTGCGTGCGGTCTACGCGGGTTTCCTCGCGGTGGCGCAGTGCCCGCTGCCGACCATCGCGGCGGTGGGCGGGGCGGCCGTCGGCGCAGGTCTGAACCTCGCGCTGGCCACCGACGTGCGACTCGCGGGACCCCGCGCGAAGTTCATCCCGCGGTTCCTGGAGCTGGGCCTGCACCCTGGCGGCGGTTTCACCTGGATGTTGCAGCGGGCGGTCGGCGTACAACGTGCCCGTGCCATGACGCTGTTCGGCCAGTCGCTGGACGCGGCGGGCGCGCTGGAGGCCGGTCTCACGATGCGGACGGTCGATGGAACGCACGAGGACCTGCTTGCCGCGGCGCTGGAACTGGCCCGCCCGGCGGCCGAGGCACCCCGGGATGTCGTGCTCGCGACGAAGCGCTCGATGAAGTTGACCATGGCGCTGTCCGGGCATCTTGACGCGGTGGACACCGAAATCGGGCCGCAGGTCGACTCGCTGGAGTCGGAGGAGTTCACGCGCCGCATCGCCGCGATGCAGGCGGCCATCAGCGCCAAGAAGTAGCCATTACCGCCCAGTAGCCGGTAAGGCGGGTCACACCGCCAGCCGCGGGCCGCAAAGGCGAAGTAAGGTAGAGCTATCGGCGAAAGATGCGCCCTGGTCGCGCGGTGTCGATGGGGACACGATCTGTCGGGAGAGAGGGATTCCCTGACCCATGAGCACGAGTGCCAACGGCAACGGTGCATTGTCTGCGACCCGGCCCACCGAGATCGCCCAACTGGACCGGGTCGTCATCCGGTTCGCGGGCGACTCCGGTGACGGTATGCAGCTGACCGGTGACCGGTTCACGTCCGAGGCCGCGGCGTTCGGGAACGACCTGGCCACCCTGCCGAACTTCCCCGCCGAGATCCGCGCGCCACAGGGCACCATCCCTGGCGTGTCGTCGTTTCAGGTGCATTTCGCCGACTACGACATCCTGACCCCAGGCGACCGCCCGGATGTGCTGGTGGCGATGAACCCCGCCGCACTGAAGGCGAACGTCGCCGACCTGCCGCCGCAGGCCACGGTGATCGTCAACACCGACGAGTTCACCAAGCGGAACCTGACGAAGGTCGGGTACGAGGCGAACCCGCTGGAGGACGACTCGCTGTCGGCCTACCAGGTGCACCACGTGGCGATGTCCACGCTGACCCAGGGCGCGCTGGCCGACACCGGCCTCGGCAAGAAGGACGCCGAGCGGTGCAAGAACATGTTCGCGCTCGGGTTGCTGTCGTGGATGTACCACCGGCCGACCGAGGGCACCGAGCAGTTCCTGCGGGAGAAGTTCGCGAAGAGTCCCGCCATCGCCGATGCGAACATCCTGGCGTTCCGCGCGGGCTGGAACTACGGCGAGACCACCGAGTCGTTCGTGACGACGTTCGAGGTCGCACCGGCGAAGCTCGCCCCAGGCACGTACCGGCAGATCACGGGTAACACCGCGCTGGCGTACGGCATCGTCGCGGCCGGCCAGCAGGCCAAGCTGCCGGTGCTGCTGGGCACCTACCCGATCACCCCGGCGTCGGACATCCTGCACGAACTGTCCAAGCACAAGAACTTCGGCATCCTCACGTTCCAGGCCGAGGACGAGATCGCCGGCATCGGGGCCGCACTGGGCGCCTCCTACGGCGGGGCGCTCGGCGTCACCTCGACGTCGGGTCCGGGTATCGCGCTCAAGAGCGAGACGATCGGTCTCGGCGTGATGCTGGAACTGCCGCTGATCGTGATCGACGTGCAGCGCGGCGGCCCCTCGACCGGTCTGCCGACCAAGACCGAGCAGGCCGACCTGCTGCAGGCCATGTACGGGCGCAACAGCGAGTCGCCGATCCCGATCATCGCCCCCCAGTCGCCTGCGGACTGCTTCGCCGCGGCGCTGGAAGCCACCGAGATCGCGCTCAAGTACCGCACCCCGGTGATGATCCTGTCCGACGGCGCGAACGCGAACGGCTCCGAGCCCTGGCTGATCCCGGATGTGTCGACGCTGCCGGACTTGTCCGTCACCTTCGCCACCGAGCCCAACGCCGCCGACGGCTCGGGCGAGTTCTGGCCCTACATGCGTGACCCGGAGACCCTGGCGCGCGAGTGGGCCGTGCCCGGCACCCCCGGCCTGATGCACCGGATCGGCGGTCTGGAGAAGGCCGACGGCAAGGGCAACATCTCCTACGAACCGGACAACCACGACCACATGGTGCGGTTGCGGCAGCGCAAGATCGACAACGTCGCGGTGCCGGACCTGGTGGTCGACGACCCCTCGGGCGGCAAGGCGCGGGTGCTCGCGCTGGGCTGGGGTTCCTCCTACGGCCCGATCGGCGCCGCCTGCCGCCGCGTCCGCAACCAGGGGATGCCGATCGCGCAAGCGCATCTGCGGAACCTGAACCCGCTACCGGCGAATCTCGGGGCGGTGCTGCGGTCGTATGACACGGTCGTGGTCCCGGAGATGAACCTCGGCCAGCTCGCCTGGCTGCTGCGTGCCAAGTACCTCGTCGACATCCAGTCCTACACCAAGGTCGCCGGCCTGCCGTTCAAGGCCGAAGAGCTTCAGCACGTCTTCACCGATGCCATCACGAAGGAGGTCGTCTCGCGATGACCGCCATTGACCTCGGCCTGCCCGTCGCGGGCGGCCTGGACCTCGTCCCGCACACGGACGAACCCCAGAAGGCCAAGGAGTACAAGTCCGACCAGGAAGTCCGCTGGTGCCCTGGTTGCGGCGACTACGTGGTGCTCAACACCGTCCAGTCGTTCCTGCCCACGCTGGGGCTCAAGCGCGAGAACATCGTGTTCATCTCCGGCATCGGCTGTTCGTCGCGGTTCCCGTACTACCTCGACACCTACGGGATGCACTCCATCCACGGCCGCGCCCCCGCCATCGCCACCGGTCTGGCCACCACGCGCCCGGACCTGTCGGTGTGGGTCGTCACCGGCGACGGCGACGCCCTGTCCATCGGCGGCAACCACCTGATCCACGCGCTGCGCCGCAACATCAACATCAAGATCCTGCTGTTCAACAACCGGATCTACGGGCTGACCAAGGGCCAGTACTCGCCCACCAGCGAGCCCGGCAAGGTCACCAAGTCCACCCCGATGGGCTCGGTCGACACGCCGTTCAACCCGGTGTCGCTGGCGCTGGGCGCGGAAGCCACCTTCGTCGGCCGTGCGCTGGACTCCGACAAGGCCGGCCTGACCGAGGTCCTCACCGCGGCGGCGCAACACCGCGGCTCGGCGGTCGTGGAGATCTACCAGAACTGCCCGATCTTCAACGACGGCGCCTTCGATGTGTTGAAGGACAAGGACGAAGCCGCCCGGCGCATCATCCCGCTGCGTCCGGGCCAGCCGATCCGCTTCGGGCCGGAGCAGGAGTACGGCGTCACCGCCACGGGCTGGGGTGGCTTCGAGATCGGCAAGGTCGCGGAGATCGGTGAGGACAAGCTGGTCGTGCACGATCCGTCCGTGAGCGACACCGCGTACGCGTTCGCGTTGTCCCGCCTCGGCGACCAGGCCCTCAACCACACCCCCACCGGCATCTTCCGCCAGGTGCAGCGCCCCACGTATGACGACCAGGCCCGTGCCCAGGTCGAGGATGCCCGCACCGCCAAAGGCCCGAACCTGCAGAGCCTGCTGACGGGCAGGGACACCTGGACGGTTGTGGGGTAAGCCTTTCCCACCAAGCGAAAGGGCCACTGTCCGCGTTGGACAGTGACCCTTTCGCTTGGTGGAGCGTCAGGTCAGCGGGCGGAAGCCGACGCGCTCCGCGTCCTCGGCCGAGCGGAACCACACCTCCGCGACCATCCGCGGAAACTGGGGTGACTCGTCCGTGCAGTACCGGAGCGCGGTCACACTGGCCTTCACGGTGAAGTCGCCCGACGGGCTCGCGCCACCCGGCAGCGGCATCGCCGAGCCCGGACCGAACGGCCGGGCCGGCACAGCCGATTCCGCGGCATGCGAACGGGCGGGCGGCGGTTCGGGGGCCGAGTGCGCGCCGCCGGAGTTGGGCCGGATCACCGGCTCGAACAGCGACCCGCTCCGGCCGCCTTCGTCCGTGACCACGGGTTCACGGCGTTCCATCGGCCGCATCGACGGCTGGATCGGTTTCGGCGGCTCGAAGCCGCCGGGCGGAGAGTTGCGCGGCTGCCGGCGGGGCAGCACGTGTGTGGCGTCCTCGGCGTGCTCGTCCGTGGCCGCCTCATCGCTGAACGCGTACGCCGGCGGCGTCTCGCCGGGCGGCTCGTACGACGGGTCGAACAGCGACCCGCGCTCCGGCTCCCGCGGCTCCTCCAGCACGTAGGCCTCGCTCGGCTGGTCCTGAGTGGACGGCTCGGGCTCCCGCTGCTCGTGCCGCGGTGGCACCTCCGACGGCGTGAACGGCGCCGCCTGCGGGGTGAACATCGCGCTCTCCTGCGGCCGGAAGATCGACGTCCGCTCGTTCGCCAACTCGGGTTCCAGCACGGAGCTCATCGAGTCCGCCTGCGTCGCCCGCTCGTGCCAGAGGGGTTCCGGCGTGGCCTCGGCGACCGGCGTGGCCTCGGCGACCGGCGCGGCCGGAACCGGCTCGGGCGCTTCCTCCCGCTCGAACGTCCTGGTCGGCGCACGCCGCTCCGGAGCGAGCTGGGCTTGCGCTGCCTGTAGCCGGCGCTCGAGCGCCCTGCTTCTCGCCTGGGCCGGCCGGACCAGGAAAATCCAGGTCAGCAGCACCCCAAGGAGGAACGCCGCCGCACTCCACAGCCAGACCTGCCCGAAGATGGACATCCGCGCTGCCCTTCCTTTCCTACCGCGACCGGTGACACTCTCAGTGACCCGGCCGAGGCCGCTTCATGACGCGGCGTCATCGGGTCCGCGCCACGAGGTAGTCGGCAACCGACTCGCAAGCGTCCCGCGCCGCCGAAGCGGGCAGCGCGGACAACTCTGCCCTCGCGCGACGAGCGTAGTCGGACAGCGTTTCCATGGCGCGCTCGATCCCGGAAGAAGCCCGCAGCCGCTCGAGCGCCTCGTCGACCAGAGCGTCCTCGGTGATGGGTCCTTGCAGCAGTTCGACCAGCCGGGGATCGGTCCCGGCGTCGGCGAGCGCGAAGTGCATCGGCAGCGTGCGCACGCCTTCGCGCAGGTCCGTGCCGGGCGTCTTGCCCGACTCGTGCGAGGGCGACGCTATGTCGATGATGTCGTCGGAGATCTGGAACGCGGTGCCGACGATCGCGCCGAACCGGGTCAGCGCCTCGATGTGCTGCGGTTCCGCGTCGGAGACCATCCCGCCGAAGCGCCCGGCGGTCGCGATGAGCGAGCCGGTCTTCTGCGCGACCACGCTGAGGTAGTGCTCGATGGGGTCCTCGCCCGCATCCGGCCCGACGGTCTCCCGCATCTGGCCCGTGACCAGCTCGCCGAACGTCTCGGCAATGATGCGTGCCGCGTCGGTGCCCAGGTAGGAAACGAGGCGCGAGGCGTGCGCGAACAGGAAGTCGCCGGTCAGGATCGCGACCGTGTTGTCCCAGCGCGCGTTGACGCTGGGCGCCCCGCGCCGCATGGTGGCCTCGTCCATGACGTCGTCGTGGTACAGCGTCGCCAGGTGCACCAGCTCGACGGCGGCGGCCGCGGTCACGACCCCCTTGTGGTTGCCGTGCCCAAACTCGGCCGCGAGCAGCGTGAACATGGGACGAAAACGTTTGCCACCCGCCTCGACCAGGTGCGATGCTGCTTCGTGTACGGCCTTCACGTCGCTGCGTGCGGTCTCGCGCAGCAGGTTCTCGACGTCGGCGAGCCCGCCGGCGAGCGTGCGCAGCAGTTGCTCATCGGCGATCCGGAGGCCGACGCTCGCGCGCAGGTCCTCGATGGTGCCACTCTGAACCGACACGTTCCCCTGCCCTCTCGCACTCCGGTGACACGTCTTCACCAGCGTAATGGCAACGTAGGGCCGCACGATCGCCTGCCAGGTGAGGGCCTGCGTGACGAACGCGACAGATCACCGATCCACCCAGCCCCCGTAACCAAGACGATCATGTTCGGCCGTAAGAAGGCGTCCCTGGCCAGCACGGTGTTGTCGTTCCTTCTCCACCGACGGGACAGACCAGCGGAAGAACTGATCGCGTCCCGCGCGATCCAGCACCCAGGCGGCTGTCGTGCCCCTACGTGAGCGCGGCATCCTGCTCGACGCACCAGCCCGCGCCACCGAGCACCCCCGCAATTCGCCGACGATCATAGGCATGGCCGTGTGCTTCGGTCGTCCCGCTGGTCTTGTTCGCGGTAGTCGAGCAGCGCGCGGCCGACCCGATGCTGTATCCGCAGACGCGTCCAAGGCGCAACGGAGTCAGGACGGCGCCTCCGACCACTGGTCGTCGGCCCGATGGTGACGGCGATCCCGTGCGGCATGATGCTCAGCCGAACCGGCCGCCACAAATCTTCTCCATCGCCGCCTCACTAGCGCCGCGTCCCACGTCACCACCACGCGCCGACGGCACTCGCATGCCGAGCAGAAACCCAGTCGCCGCAACAGCTTCACACTCAACAACAGTCCACTTGCGACACAATACAACGCTCCCTGCCGCGACCGCCCGTCCCCCGAACCTCCCCAGAACCGCCGGCCCGCAACCACCAGCAGCCCCACAACCCGAGCTGAATAACTTGTCCACAACCACCCAGTTATCCACAGCTCCCCGATTTCCCTCTGGCCCCAATCCGCCAAATCCAGGCAGGATCGAACCAAACCGCCCCACCCAGAAGGGACACCGGAACAATGACCGAGCCGAAGCTCCCCACCCGCCGCGCCCGTAACCGCGCTACCCGCGCGCTGTTCGCCGAAGCCCGCGCTCACGGCGTCGCGCTCCGGCACCTCGCGAAGCTGCGTCACTTCGCGAATAACGATCAGAACGCGAAGCTGCCCGCCCCCGCCCAGCCGAGCGCGAACGACGGAGCCACACCGAGCAGCAGCGTCACGATCACACCCAGCGTGATCGCCGCGGTGGTGAACGCTCCCGGCACAGTGACGGTCGGTCCTTCAGGCGCGGGCTGAGAGAAGTACATCAGCACCACCACGCGCAGGTAGAAGAACGCCGCCACCGCGCTGAACACCAGCGCGATCACCACCAACGGCGCCATTCCGTCGCGCAGTGCCGCCGAAAACACCACGAACTTGCCCACGAAACCGCTGGTCAGCGGAATACCGGCCAGCGCGAGGAGAAGGAAGGTGAACACACCTGCCAACACCGGTGACCGTTTGGCGAGCCCGGCCCATGCCGACAGGTGCGTCGCTTCACCGGAAGAGTCGCGCACCAGCGACACCACCCCGAACGCGGCCAGCGTCGTGAACCCGTAGGCCAGCAGGTAGAACAGCGTGCCCGACAGGCCTTGGCCGGTCATCGCGATCGTGCCCACCAGCAGGAAGCCGGCGTGTGCGATCGACGAATAGGCGATCATGCGTTTCACGTCGGTCTGAGTCAGGCCAAGGATCGCACCGATCACCATCGAGATGATGGCGACCGCCCACAGCACGCCGCGCCATTCCCAGCTGGTCGATTCGAAACCGACCGTGAGCACGCGCAGGATCCCGCCGAACGCGGCCACCTTCGTGCACGCGGCCATGAAGGCGGTCACCGGTGTCGGCGCGCCCTGGTACACGTCCGGTGTCCACGTGTGGAACGGACCGACCGAGCCCTTGAACAGCAGACCGACCACGAGGAGGCCCATGCCCGCGAACAGCAGCAGGTCCGAGCGATCCGACCCGGCGGCGGCGTTCGCGATGTCGGCGAGCTTCACCGAATTCGCGTAGCCGTAGAGCAACGCGAGCCCGTAGAGGAAGAACGCCGACGAGAAGGCGCCGAGCAGAAAGTACTTCACGGCCGATTCCTGCGACAGCAGCCGCCGACGCCGGGCGAGCCCGCACATCAGGTACAGCGGAAGGCTGAGCACTTCCAGCGCGATGAACATGGTGAGGAGGTCATTGGCAGCGCAGAAGGTCATCATGCCGCCGAGCGCGAACAGCGTCAGCGGGAACACCTCGGTCTGCATGCCGGTCGAGCCGACCTGCGCACGGTCCTGGAACGTGCCGGGCCGGATGGAGGCCTGCGCGACGAAGGCGCCGCCAGGCTCCACCGAGCGGTCCGCGATGAGGAGCACCGCACCGAGCGCGAGCGCGAGGAGCGTGCCCCACAGGAACAGCGCGGGCTTGTCCACCGAGATCGCGCCGGCGAACGTGGTCAGGCCCGCCTTGGGCGAACCGCTCACGTACACGGCAAGCGCCACGCCCGCGGCGGCGACACCCATCAGGCTCAGCACCACCTGCCCCGGCCAGCGCATATGCCGTGGCAGGAAAGCCTCGAACAGCACGCTGACGCAGGCCGCGCCAAGCACGATCAGCACCGGCAGCACAGCCGCGTACTCGATCTGCGGCGTCGGGATCTGCCCTTGCTGGGCCAGCACCTGGATCACTTTCAGTGCCCTCCTTGCACGGCCGAAAGCGTGGCCTGAACCGACGGTCCCACCGTGTCGAGCACGGGTTTCGGATAGAACCCGAGTCCGATGATCAGGACGACCATCGGCACCAGGAGCGCCATCTCGGTGCCGCCGAGATCGCGGATGGTCTTGCGCGCACCGAGCTCGGGCGCCATCGCCGTGCCTGGTCCACCGCCGGCACCGATGAGAGCGTTGCCGCGCACGGGCCCGTTCATGATCCGCTGGTAGAGCCACAGCACGTAGGCCGCGGCGAGCACCATGCCGACGGTCGCGAGGATCGCGTACGTGGGCTCGGTCTCGAATGCGCCCAGTAGCACCAGGAACTCACTGACGAAGGAGTTGGTACCGGGAAGTGACAAAGTGGACAGACCGGCGATGAGCAACATGCCGCCCAGCAGTGGAGTCACCTTGTACATGCCCCCGTAGTCCGAGATCCGCGTCGAACCGCCGCGGGCTATGACCAGGCCAAGGACCATGATCAGCATCCCGGTCGCGAGGCTGTGGTTGAGCATGTAGGTCACCGCGCCGACAGTCGCCTGCTGCGTGAACGCGAAGATGCCGAGCGCGATGAACCCGAAGTGCGCGATGGACACATACGCGACGAAGCGCTTCATGTCCTGCTGTCCGGCTGCGAGGATCGACCCATACAGCACCCCGATCACGGCCAGCACCAGCACCAGCGGCGCGAGCGCCTTGCTCGCGTCCGGGAACATCGGCAGGCAGTAGCGCAGGAAGCCAAACGTGCCGACCTTGTCCAGCACGCCGACGATCAGGATGGCCACCCCGATCGGGGCCTCCTTGGCAGCGTCGGGCAGCCAGGTATGGAACGGCACAAGCGGTGCCTTGATCGCGAACGCGAGAAAGAACCCGAGGAACAACCAGATCTGCGTGCTCAGCGGGGCATCGCGGACGACCGTCACCAGCGTGGCCCAGTCGAACGTGCCCTGCCCCGGCACCAGCGCGTAGGCGCCGATCGCCGACGCCAGCATAATCAGGCCGCCGAGGAAGGAGTACAGGAAGAACTTCACGGCCGCGTACTGCCGGTTCGCGCCGCCGTAGCCGCCGATGAGGAAGTACATCGGGATCAGCATGATCTCGAACAGCACGTAGAACAGGAACACGTCGGTGGCGGCGAACACCGCGATCGTCAGTGCCTGCTGCACCAGGATCAGCGCGAGGTACCCAGCGGCGCTGCGACCCTCGGGCAGCTTGTCCGCCCGGCCGAGCGCACCCATCACGATCGGCACCAGGAACGTGATCACCGCGATCATGATGAGCGCGATGCCGTCGATACCGAAGGAGATGTGAATGCCGAACGCCGGGATCCAGTCCATCGTGGTTGTCTGCTGCAGGCGCGCACCGTGCGGCTGATAGGTCGCCCACATCGGGATCATCAGGACGAACTCGACCACGGCGAACACGAGCGCGACCAGCAACGCCGTCCGGTCGTTCTTCCTGAGTCCACATAGGACGAGGGCGCCGACCAGCGGCAACAGGATGAGGGCCAGTACCCAGGTCATGAGAACCTCACCATAAGCAGAGCCGCCACGAGGACGAACGAACCGGCCAGCATGGACAGCGCGTACGACCGGACGAACCCGGTCTGGAGCCTTCGTAGTCGCCCGGAGCCGCCGCCGAGTGCGGCCGCGAGGCCGTTGACCGCGCCGTCCACGCCGCGGCTGTCCAGGTACACCGAGAACCGGGTGAGCCACATGCCCGGAGTCGCGACGAGCGCCTCGTTCAGGGCGTTGCCGTACAGGTCCTTGCGAGCGGCACGCACGACCGGGGACACGTTCTGCGGACGCTCCACCGGAGTGTCGCGGCGACCGACGACGAGCCACGCGATCAGCACACCGAGCGCCGAAAGGAGGATCGTCAGCCACGGGATCAACGCGGCTGGCAGCACGCTGTGCTCGGCTTCGCTGAGCTCGCCCAGCGACGGCGTGAGCCAGTCGGAGAGCCGGTCACCGAGCGAGAAGAACGCGCCGGCCCCCACGGACCCTATCGCCAGGATGATCATCGGGATCGTCATGACGCGCGGCGACTCGTGCGGGTGGAACTCCTTGCCCTCGGCCGTACGCAGGTCCTTCCAGCGTTCCTTGCCGAAGAAGGTCATCAGCACCAGCCGGGTCATGTAGAAGGCGGTCAGCGCCGCGCCGAGCAGGGCCGCGAGGCCGAACACCCAGCCGCGCCAGCCTTCCTGGCCGAACGCGGCCTCGATGATCGCGTCCTTGGAGAAATAGCCCGACAGGAAGGGGAAACCGATGAGTGCCAGATAACCGAGGCCGAACGTCACGAACGTGATCGGCATCCGCTTGTACAGGCCGCCGAACTTGCGCATGTCGACCTCGTCGTTCATGCCGTGCATGACCGAGCCCGCGCCGAGGAAGAGCCCGGCCTTGAAGAAGCCATGCGTGAGCAGGTGCATGATGCCCAGCGCGTACCCGAACGGACCGAGCCCGACCGCCAGCATCATGTAGCCGATCTGGCTCACCGTCGAGTAGGCGAGCACCTTCTTGATGTCGTCGTAGGCACACCCGATGATGCATCCGATCAGCAGCGTGACCGCGCCGACGAGGGTGACGATCAGTCGTCCGCTCTCGGTCTCGTTGAAGATCGGGTTCGAACGGGCCACGAGGTAGACACCGGCGGTCACCATGGTTGCGGCGTGGATCAGGGCCGACACCGGCGTCGGGCCTTCCATCGCGTCCGGGAGCCAGGACTGCAGCGGGAACTGACCGGACTTACCGCAGGCACCGAGCAGGAGCAGGATCGCGATCGCGGTGATGACGCCCGGCGGTGCGTGGCCGATGTTCTGGAACACACCGGCGTAGGTGATGCTGCCGACGTACTTGAACATCAGGAAGATCGCGATGGCCAGGCCGACGTCGCCGACCCGGTTCATCAGGAACGCCTTCTTCGCGGCGGTCGCGGCCGACGGCCGGTCGGTGTACCAGCCGATCAGCAGGTAGGACGCCAGGCCGACGCCCTCCCAGCCGAGATAGAGGCTGATGAAGTTGTTGCCGAGCACCAGAACCAGCATCGATGCGACGAACAGGTTCAGATATCCGAAGAACTTCCGCCGGTTCGGGTCGTCGGCCATGTAGCCGATCGAGTACACGTGGATGAGCGAACCGACGCCGGTGATCAGCAGGACGAACACCAGTGACAGTGCGTCGATCCGGAACCCGAAGTCCACCGACAGGTTCCCGACCGGGAACCATGAGTAGATCGTCGTGTCAGCGGCGTGACCGTTGGAGGAGAAGAACAGGATCAAGCCGTAGACGAAGGACGCGATGACGGTCGCGCAGCCGAACAGGTGCCCCCACGAGTCGGTGCGCCTGCCGCCGGCCAGCAGGATCAGCGCGCCCAGAGCCGGGAACGCGACCAGCAGCCACGATGATGCGATCACTCTCGAGCTCCTAGTACTTGAGCAGGTTGGTGTCGTCGACCGAGGCCGAGCGCCGGGTACGGAAGATCGCCATGATGATCGCCAGGCCGACCACGACCTCGGCGGCGGCGACGACCATCACGAAGAACGCCATCACCTGGCCGTCGAGACTGCCGTTGATCCGGGAGAACGTGACCAGCGAGAGGTTCACGGCGTTGAGCATCAGCTCGATGCACATGAACACGACGATCGCGTTGCGCCGCACCAGCACGCCCACCGCGCCGATCGAGAACAACAGAGCCGACAACAACAGGTAGTAGGTCGGAGTCACTTCTCCTCCTCCTTGCCGACGAGAGCGTGGGCTCCGCCGCCGGACGCCTGCGCGGACCCCGCGTCGTCGGTGTGTGCTTCCTTGCCGACCAGGGCGTGCGCGTCCGGGTGCGGCTCGGTGCCCTCGACGACCTTGCGCTCGGCTTCGAGCTGCGCCGTCGGCGTGGACTCGATGATCGCCGAAAGCGACTCGGCCGCGACCGAATCGTCGGGCAGCAGTGCCGGGGTGGCCACGGAGTGGGACGTCGCGAACACGCCGGGCCCGGGTTTTGGCGAGATGCGCTCGTACTCGCCGCGGAAGCGGGCCTCGACCAGCTCCTTCTGCGTGCGGCGGCCGCGTTTCTCGGTGAATGCCAGCACCATCGCGCCCAGCGCCGCCGTGATCAACAGTGCGGATGTGAGCTCGAACGGGAACAGGTAATCGGTGAAGATGAGGCGCCCGAGGCCGCCCGCGCCGCCGTTCGGCGGGTTCGCCGGCACGACGTCGGTGAACGATCGGGTCAGCGCGGTGGCGAGCAGACCGGCGATGCCGATCCCGAGGATCGTGCCCCAGAGCCGTTGTCCGCGAAGGACTTCGACCACCGAGTCGGAGCTCTCGCGGCCGACAAGCATCAGCACGAACAGGAACAGCATCATGATCGCGCCGGTGTAGACGATGATCTGCGTGAAGCCGAGGAACGGCGCCTGCTGGACCATGTAGAGCACACCGAGTGAGAACATCGTCATCGCGAGGAACAACGCCGAGTGCATCGCACCGCGCGAGAAGATCAGGCCGAGCGCCCCCAGCAGCGCGATCGGTCCGAGAATCCAGAACGCGACGGCTTCACCGGTCGACACGGTCTGCTGGACGCCCTGCGCCAATACCAGCGCCGTCATCGCGAGACCTCCTCAGGCAGGGTGCGGGCGTCAGAATCCGGCCCATGGCCGGACGCGTCGGCCCGCCAAGGCTCGCCTTGACGATCGGGAAGCAGCCGACTGCCCGGCACAACCCGGACGTCCGGAAGCCGCTGACCACCCGAAACAGCCCGGCCGCCCGAAGAATGCTGGCCGCCCGGGAAATGGCGACCACCCGAAAGACGCCGACCACCCGAAAGGGGCTGGCCGCCGGAAAAATGCTGGCCGCCCGAAAGGCGCTGACCATCCGAAAGACGCTGGCCGCCCGGAACCGTCGGACCCCCCGGCAGAACCTGGCCGCCCCGAACCGGCGGCCGCCCGGGCAGATACTGGCTGCCCGAAAAGCGCTGACCACCCCGAACAGGCTGGCCGCCCGGAAGAAGTGACCGGCCCGTCATGAGATCACCTGCTCGTGGGCTGTCTCCACCGTCTCGCCCGCGGGGACGCCCCGGTCGCGGGCGAGTTCGGGGCCGTTGACGTAGTAGTCCTGCTCGTCCTTGCCCAGACGCATCGGGTGCGGGGGCTGCTCCATGCCCGGCAGCAGCGGCGCCAGCAGATCTTCCTTGGTGTAGATCAGCCGCTGACGGTCGTCGTCGGCGATCTCGTAGAAGTTGATCATCGTGAGGGAGCGGGTCGGGCAGGCCTCGACGCACAGGCCGCAGCCGATGCACCGCAGGTAGTTGATCTGGTAGTCCTTGCCGTATCGCTCACCCGGCGAGTAGCGCGCCTCTTCGGTGTTGTCGCCACCCTCGACGAAGATCGCGTCCGCCGGGCACGCCCACGCGCACAGCTCGCAACCGACGCACTTCTCCAAGCCGTCCGGATGCCGGTTGAGCTGGTGCCGGCCGTGGTACCGCGGAGCGGCCGGTGCGCCGATCTCCGGGTACTCCTCCGTCGCCACCTTCTTGAACATCATCGAGAAGGTGACCCCGAAGCCCTTGATCGGATCAAACAGTCCCATCGGAACTCCCTACCTGGGCAGGTTCGCCGGACTTCACGGTCCGGCGGCGCTTCTTCTTCGTGCGGTCCGGCACCTGCGGGACCTTCAGGTCCAGCGGCGGCAACGGGTATCCGCCACCGGTGATCGGCACGACGTCTTCGTCGGGCAGCCGGCGCTCGGGCACGAGCAGGGCGATAGCGACCACCACGACGATCACGACAGCGCCGCCGATCAGGATCTGCGCCGTCGTGAGGCCGCCGCTGTTGCGGATCGCGCGGAACGCCGTCACGACCACGATCCACACCAGGTTCGCCGGAACCAGGATCTTCCAGCCCAGCCTCATGAACTGGTCGTACCGGAACCGCGGCAGCGTGGCGCGCAGCCAGATGAACCCGAACAGCAACGCGAACAGCTTGATGGCGAACCAGATGATCGGTAGCCAGCCTTTGTTCAGCGGCGAGTCCAGCCCCACGAACGGGAACATCCAGCCGCCGAGGAACAGCGTGGTCGCGAACGCCGAGACGATCACCATGTTGACGTACTCGGCGAGGAAGAACATCGCGAACTTCATCGACGAGTACTCGGTGTGGAAGCCGCCGACCAGTTCCGACTCGGCCTCCGGGAGGTCGAACGGCGCCCGGTTGGTCTCGCCGACCATCGAGACCAGGTAGATCAGGAAGCTCGGCAGCAGCAGGTAGAAGTACCAGCCGTGCGACTGCGCCGCGACGATGTCCCCTGTGGACAGTGACTGCGCGTACAGCACGACCGCGACGATCGACAGGCCCATCGCGATCTCGTACGAGATCACCTGCGCCGCCGAGCGGAGACCGCCCAGCAGCGGGTATGGCGACCCGGACGACCAGCCCGCCAGCACGATCCCGTACACACCGACCGACGAGCAGGCCAGGATCACCAGCACGCCGACCGGCAGATCGACCAACTGCAGAACGGTCCGCTGACCGAAGATCGACACTTCGGGCCCGAACGGGATTGCCGCGAGCGCGATCAGCGACGGGACCACCGCGATGACCGGGGCGAGGAAGTACACCTTCCGGTCAGCGGTGTCGGGGACGATCTGTTCCTTGAACGGCAGCTTGATCGCGTCCGCGAGCGACTGCAGATACCCGTTGGGCCCGACGCGGTTGGGCCCGGGCCGGTTCTGCATCCGGCCGACCGCCTTGCGCTCCCACACGATCAGCAAGATCGTCAGGATCGGCCCGATCAGCAGGATCACGACGGCCTTGAACAGGATGAGCCACCAGGGATCGTCGGCCAGGAGCTCGGCCCTGGTCATCGGTTCCGGCGCCTGCGCCAGCAACGGGATCATCGCGTACCTCCACGCCCGACATGCGAGACCACGGCAACCGGCGACGCAGCAACGGGTGGCGCGACGCCCAACGGTGCGACAACCGGCGACGCCGCAGCCAGCGGCGGGGCGGCCAGCGGCCCGACACTCCGCGACCCAGCAGCAGGTCGCGCGACGCGCAACCGCGCCACAACCCGCGACCCAGCAGCCGACGACGCAGCAGCCGGTGACGCAACGCCCCCCGGCCCGACACCCGGCGACGCGGCAACCAGCGACGGGCCGGCCACCGGCGCGACACTCCGCGACGCGACAACCGACGACGCAGCAGCCAACAGTGCGGCGCCCAACCGCGCGACAATCGGCGACCCAGCAACGGGCAGCGCCGCAGCGGCCGGTGACGCCACGCCCCCCGGCCCGACACCCGGCAACCTGGCAACCAGCGACGGGGCGGCCGCCGGCGCGACAACCGGCGACGGGACAACCGACCCAGCAACCGACGACGCGGCAACCAGCGGCGGGGCAGCCGCACAGCGCTGATCCGCCATGGCCTCCCTCGGCCGCCCGGAGCCGGAGATCGAGAACCCGGTCATTCCGCACCTCCGCGGATGGACACCACGGACCCGTGCCCGGCGCCGAGCGTCGCGCGGACGGTCGAGCCGTCCGAGTTCGCCGGGAGCCAGACCACCCCGTCCGGTACGTCGGCCGCCTCGACGGGCAGCGTGATCGCGCCCCGGTCGGTCGACACGGTCACCGTGTCGCCGAGCTTCTCCGCTGTGCCCGGTGACACCCTCGCCACGGCTTTCCGCGCGGTGCCGGCCAGGTGCGGCTCGTCGACCTGGAGCGAGCCGTTGTCCAGCAGTTGCGGCCAGGTGGACAACCGAACCTCGCCGTCGACTCGGGCCGCGGCAACCGGCGTGAACGACGGGCGTGCCGAAGTGAGACCCAGCCGGGCGAAGTCGCCGTAGGCAGCGGCCGGTGTCTGGGTGAACAGGTCGACGTCCATCTCCACCGCCAGCGTGTCCAGCACCCGGCAGTCCGACAGCGCACCCGCGTTCTCGATCGTCGTGTCGAACTCGCGGCGGCGGCCCTCCCAGTTGAGGTAGCTGCCCGCCTTCTCGACATCCGGCGCGATCGGCAGCACGACGTCCGCGAACTCCGTGACCCCGCTCGGCCGCAGTTCCAGACTCACCACGAAATCGGCGGCAGCCAGCGCCTCGCGCGCCAGCGCCGGGTCCGGCAGGTCCGACGGATCGACGCCACCCACGACCACGCCGGACAGCGAACCGTCCGCCAGCGCGGCGACGATCCCGGACGTATCGCGGCCAGGAGCGGCAGGAATCGAGACGCCCCAGGCGTTTTCCACCTCGGCGCGCGCTGCGGCATCCGTCACCGGGCGACCGCCGGGCAGCAGCGACGGCGCCGCTCCGGCCTCCAGCGCACCCCGCTCGCCGGCGCGCCGCGGGATCCACGCCACCCGGGCACCGGTCCGCGACGACAACGACTCCACCGCCGAGAACAGGCCCGGCACCTCCGCCGCCCGCTCGCCGAGCAGGATCACCGCACCCGGAGCCGACACCGCCGCGTCCAGATCCGGGGCGTGCGAGGCGAGTCCCGCCAGCGCGGCCGGTTCCGCACCGGGCGCGCAGGCCAGCAACTCGCCGGACGTCTTGCGCACAGACGACGTCGTCCACTGTCCCAAGTGGACGATCTTCGCGCCGCGTTTGAGTGCTGCCTTGCGGAGCCGCAGGAACACGATCGGCGCCTCGTCCTCCGGCTCGAACGCCACGCACAGCACGGTCGGCGCCTGCTCCAGCGCCGCGAACGTCACGCCGTCCGCCGGCGACGTGCCGATCACCCGCGAGGCCAAGAAGGACAGTTCCTCGTCGGAATGTGCGCGGGAGCGGAAGTCGACGTCGTTGGTCCCCAACGCGACCCGCGCGAACTTCGCGTACGCGTAGGCGTCCTCCAGCGTCAGCCGTCCCCCGGCGAGCACGCCGACACCACGCGCGTCGCGGGCCGCGGACAGCCCCGCGGCAGCGGCGCGCAGGGCCTCGGTCCAGGATGCCTCCTCCAGGACCCCGGCCTCCGACCGCACCAGCGGCCGCCGGATCCGGTCGCCGGCCTGCGCGTACCGGAACGCGAACCGGCCCTTGTCGCAGATCCACTCCTCGTTGACCGCCGGGTCGTCGCCGGCCATCCGGCGCAGCACCGCGCCGCGGCGGAAGTCGGTGCGCAGCGCGCACCCCGAGGCGCAGTGCTCGCACGCGGTCTGGACCGACACCAGGTCGAACGGGCGCGACCGGAACCGGTACTGCGCCGAGGTCAGCGCGCCGACCGGGCAGATCTGGATGGTGTTGCCGGAGAAGTAGGACTGGAACGGCTTGCCCGACGAGGTCCGCGACGCCATGTCGAGGACATCCGCGGTCTCAGCCGTGCCGATCTGCTGGTGCGCGCCACGCTCGAGCAGATCGATGAACGGGTCGCCGGCGATCTGCGCGGAGAACCGCGTGCACCGCTGGCACAACACGCACCGCTCGCGGTCGAGCAGCACCTGCGTCGAGATCGGCAACGGTTTCGGGAACGTCCGCTTCGTGTCGACGAACCGGGACTCGGCACGGCCGTGCGCCATCGCCTGGTTCTGCAGCGGGCATTCGCCGCCCTTGTCGCAGATCGGGCAGTCCAGCGGGTGGTTGATGAGCAGCAGTTCCATCACGCCCTGCTGCGCCTTGTCCGCGACCGGCGACGTCAGTTGCGTCTTGACGACCATCCCGTCCGCGACCGTCATCGTGCACGAGGCCTGCGGTTTCGGCATCGGCCGCCCGCCCATCTCGACCTCGACGAGGCACTGACGGCACGCGCCGGCCGGGTCGAGCAGCGGGTGGTCGCAGAACCGCGGAATCACGGTGCCGAGCCGCTCCGCGGTGCGGATCAGCAGCTCACCCTTGGGTGCGATGACCTCCTCACCGTCGATCGTCAGTCGGACGTACCCCTCGGGGACCTCGACTTTGGACTCTTCAGGCGCCATCGTCATGACTGCGCTCCCACCAACTCGCGCTTGGTGCTCTCGCACAGGGCGAGGAACTCGTCCCGGAAGTACTTGATACCGCTCTGGATGGGAGACACCGCACCGTCGCCGAGCGCGCAGAACGAGCGGCCGAGGACGTTGTCGCAGACGTCGAGCAGCGTGTCGATGTCCTCCTCGGTGCCCCGGCCCTCGACCATCCGCTCGAGGATCTGCGCGAGCCAGTACGTGCCCTCGCGGCACGGCGTGCACTTACCGCACGACTCGTGCTCGTAGAACTGCGTCCACTTCATCACGGCCCACGGCACCGACACCGTCTCGTTGAAGACCTGGACCGCGGTGGTGCCGAGCATCGACCCCGCCTCGGCGGCGCCCTCGAAGTCCAGCGGGATGTCCAGGTGATCCGCGGTGAACATCGGCGTGGACGAGCCGCCGGGCGTCCAGAACTTCAGCGGGATGCCGTCCTTCATGCCACCGCACAGATCCAGCAGCTCACGAAGGGTCGTGCCGAGCGGCGCCTCGTACTGGCCGGGCTGCTCGACGTGCCCCGAGATCGAGTAGATCTTCGGCCCCGGCGACTTCTCGCTGCCCATCTGCCGGAACCAGTCGGCCCCGGCCGACACGATGAACGGCACCGACGCGATGCTCTCCACGTTGTTGACCGTGGTCGGCGCCGCGTACAGACCGGCGGCCGCCGGGAACGGCGGCTTCAGCCGGGGCTGGCCGCGGCGCCCTTCGAGCGAGTCGAGCAGCGCGGTCTCCTCGCCGCAGATGTAGGCGCCGGCACCCGCGTGCACGGTGATGTCCAGGTCGTACCCCGACCCGAGGATGTCCCGGCCGAGGTAGCCGGCGTCGTAGGCCTCACGCACCGCGGCGTTGAGGCGCCGGACGCAGTGCAGCGCCTCCCCGCGCACGTAGATGAAGCAGTGGTGCGATCGCATCGCGTACGAGGCGATGACACAGCCCTCGATGAGCGAGTGCGGGTCCGCCATCATCAGCGGAATGTCCTTGCAGGTCCCCGGTTCGCCCTCGTCGGCGTTGATGACCAGGTAATGCGGCTTGTCCTCGTTGGGCGGCATGAACGACCACTTGAGCCCGGTCGGGAAGCCCGCGCCGCCGCGGCCGCGCAGCCCGGAGTCCTTGACCAGCTGTACGAGTTGTTCCGGCGTGCCGCGCAACGCCTTGCGCAGCGCCGTGTAGCCCTCGAGCTGTTCGTAGACCGACAGCCGCCAGGAGTTCGGCGAGAGCCAGCGCTTGGTGAGAACTGGGGTCAGCGGATCACTCACTTCGCCTCCACCTCCGGCAATGGCGCGTCCTCCATGACGGGCGCGGTCCAGCCTCGTTCGGCTGCCATCGCGGCCCCGCGCAACGTCTCCACCGCCTGCGACGGACCGTCCACCTCGTTACGGTAGGTGTCCGCGTCCTCCGGGAAGAACCCGGCCAGCTGCAGCTCCGCGCCCTTGAAGTCGGACAGCGGCGCACCCCGCGTCGGCGCGGGCTTTTCCCCGCGCCGCAACGCGTCCACGAGTTCGACGGCCGACTCCGGGGTCTGCTTGTCGTAGTACTCGTAGTTGACCTGGAGCACCGGCGCGAGGTCACAGGCGGCGAGGCATTCGGCGTGCTCGAGCATGATCGAGCCGGGTGCGCCGGGCTCGCCCGCGGTCTCCTCGTGCCCGACCCCGAGATGCTCGGACAGCTTCTTGTAGACCGCCTCCCCGCCCAGCGCCGCGCACAACGTGTTCGTGCAGACGCTGACGAGGTGCTCGCCGCACGGGCGGCGCTTGTACATCGTGTAGAAGGTCGCGACCGCACTGACCTCGGCCTCGGACAGGTCGAGCTGCTGGGCGCAGAAGTCGATGCCCTCCTGGCTGACGTAACCCTGCACCGACTGCACGAGATGCAGCATCGGCAGCAGCGCCGACCGCGACTGCGGGTACCGGTTCATCAGGTTCCGCGCCTTGGCCACGGTGTCCTCGTCGAAGATGTCTGTCATTACCGGTCAACTCCACCCATCACGGGGTCGATCGAGGCGACCGCGGCGATCACGTCCGCCACGAGCCCGCCCTCGGACATCGCGGGCATCGACTGCAGGTTGACGAAGCTCGGTTCCCGCACGTGCACCCGCCACGGCCGGGTGCCGCCGTCGGACCCGACGTGGAAACCCAGCTCACCGCGCGGCGACTCGACCTGCGCGTACACCTGCCCCGGCGGCACCTTGAAGCCCTCGGTGACCAGCTTGAAGTGGTGGATCAGCGACTCCATCGACTGGCCCATGATCTTGCGGACGTGCTCGAGCGAGTTGCCCATGCCGTCGCTGGAGATCGACAGCTGCGCGGGCCACGCGATCTTCTTGTCCTCCACCATCACCGGGCCCGGCTCCTCGAGCCGCTTGAGCACCTGCTTGATGATCCGCAGCGACTGGTGCATCTCTTCGACCCGGCACAGGTACCGGGCCCAGCAGTCGGCCTCCGTCGCGGTGGGACTGTCGAACTCGAACTCGTCGTAGGAGGAGTACGGCTCGACCGTGCGCAGGTCCCACGGCAGACCGGCCGAGCGCAGCACCGGCCCGGTGACGCCGAGCGCGAGGCACCCGTCGACGGGCAGGTAGCCGACGCCCTTGAGCCGGTTGCGCCAGATCGGCTGGCCGGTGAACAGCTTGTCGTACAAGGGAAGCCGCTGGTCCATCACCTTGATGAAGTCGCTGATCTTCTCGTGCGCGTCGGTGGGCAGGTCCTGCGCGACACCGCCCGGCCGGATGAAGGCGTGGTTCATCCGCAGCCCGGTCAGGAACTCGAGCAGGTGCAGGACCTCCTCGCGCTCGCGGAACCCGAGCGTCATCGCGGTGGTGGCGCCGAGTTCCATGCCGCCGGTCGCGATGTAGACCAGGTGCGAGCCGATACGGTTGATCTCGCACAGCAGCACGCGGATCAACTGCGCCCGCTTGGGCACCTCGACCCCGAGCAGCTTCTCCACCGCCAGGCAGTAGCCGAGTTCGTTGAACAGCGGGGACAGGTAGTCCATGCGCGTCACGAACGTGACGCCCTGGGTCCACGTGCGGTACTCGGTGTTCTTCTCGATCCCGGTGTGCAGGTAGCCGATCACCGACCGGAGCTGGGTGACCGTCTCGCCTTCGAGTTCGAGTACGAGCCGGAGCACGCCGTGTGTCGACGGGTGCTGCGGGCCCATGTTGATGACCATGCGCTCGTCGTGGATCGCGTCGGAGAGGACGTCGTCCCAGTCCCCGCCGCTGACGGTGTAGACAGGGCCCTCGGTCGTCTGCCGCGACGGCGCGTACGGGCTGCTGTCGGACCCTTCGGCGGTGGTGTCGGTGCCCGTCGTGACGTCGGAAAGGTGCTCGGTGCTCATGAGTACGACCTCCGCTGATCGGGCGGTGGGATCTCCGCGCCCTTGTACTCCACGGGGATCCCGCCGAGCGGGTAGTCCTTGCGCTGGGGGTAGCCGTCCCAGTCGTCCGGCATCAGGATCCGGGTCAGCGCGGGGTGCCCGTCGTAGACGATGCCGAACATGTCGTAGGCTTCCCGTTCCTGCCAGTCGGCGGTCGGGTAGACCTCCACAATGGACGGAAGGTGCGGGTCCTCGACGTCGAGCGTCACCTCGAGCCGGATGCGGCGCCGGTAGGTCATGGACGTCAGGTGGTACACCGAGTGCAGCCGCTGCGGCACCTCCGGGCCGTAGTCCACGCCCGAGACCGAACTGCACAGCTCGAACCGCAGCCCACCGTCGTCGCGCAGGATGTGGCACATCTCCACCAGGCGCTTCTTGTCGATGTACAGCGTGATCTCGCCGCGGTCGACGGTGATCTGCTGGACCGACTCGGCGGGCACCCCGTTCTCGGCCAGCGCGGCGAAGAGCTGGTCGGCGAACTCGTCGAACCAGCCGCCGTAGGGCCGCTCCGCGGGCGGCGGGGTGTAGGCGGGCAGCCGCAGGCCGCCGTAGCCGGACGTGTCCCCGCTGTCGGTGACGCCGAACATGCCCCTGCGCGCGCGGCCGGCGACCACGGGCTGTGCCGGGCGGCCGCCGGTGGGTTCGAGGCCGCCCTCGGGCCGTTCGGCGCTGGACTGCTCGCCGCCGGTTTCCGGTTTCTGGTCAGGCATTCCGGATCACTTCTTCGCGTACTTGATCGACGACGGGATGAGTTCGGTGCGCTTGCCCACCCGCAGCGCGGCGCGTTGCGCGTTGATCGGCTCGTCCTGGATCTTGGCGTGCAGCTTGAGGATCGCGTCGAGCAGCATCTCGGGTCGCGGCGGACAGCCGGGCAGGTACATGTCGACCGGCACGATGTGGTCCACGCCCTGGACGACGGCGTAGTTGTTGAACATGCCGCCCGAGGAGGCGCAGACGCCCATCGCGAGCACCCAGCGCGGCTCGGCCATCTGGTCGTAGATCTGCCGCAGCACCGGCGCCATCTTCTGGGTCACGCGTCCCGCGACGATCATCAGGTCGGCCTGCCGCGGCGTCGCGCTGAACCGCTCCATGCCGAAGCGCGCGATGTCGTAGCGGGACCCGCCGGTGGTCATCATCTCGATCGCGCAGCACGCGAGCCCGAACGTGGCCGGCCACAGCGAGTTCTTGCGCGCCCAGTTCACCAGCCCTTCGAGGCTGGCCAGCAGGATTCCGTTGGGGAGCTTCTCTTCAAGGCCCATCTGTCAGTTCCAATCGAGCCCACCGCGCCGCCACACGTAGGCGTACGCGAATCCGACCGTGGCGATGAACAACAGGATCTCCACGAAGCCGAACAGTCCGAGCGCGTCCGCGTTCACCGCGAACGGGTAGAGGAAGACCATCTCGATGTCGAACAGGATGAACAACATCGCGGTGATGTAGTAGGCGACCGGCATCCGGCCGCCACCCACCAACGGCTGCGGCGACGGTTCGATGCCGCACTCGTAGGCCTGCAGCTTCGCCCTGTTGTACCGGCTCGGTCCGACGAGCGGGCCGAGCAGCACGGAGAACACGGCGAAGGCCGCCGCCAACACGAACAGGATGACCAGCGGCACGTACATCGCCGGGCTGGCCGAAGCGGCTTGTGCGATCACCAAGGCGTGTCCCATCCCTTCCGCTCCGTCGCGGAGTTTGTGAAATAGTTCACAAGCTTCCCGTCGAAGTTGTGAAGCGGTTCACAAAGCATGGGGGCAGTGTAGGACGTGCCTCACAGCGTTGTCGCGGGGTCCATCCTTTAAGGCAGACCTAACCCCGGATGCGCGCCGAATGGGTGCGAAAGCCCGAGACCAGGCACAAAAGGATCAAGATCGGCTTTGGCGTCCGGTTATACGGAGAGTCAATGTGACATAACCCACGCGAAGCGCGTCACACGCCTGGGGTAAGCCGGGCCGCGAGGGAGATCATCCGGTCCACCGCGTCGCCGCCCCTGGCGTCGTAACACCCCGAAAGACCCTTGTAGATCAGTGGAATCAAGGGGTTGACACGGAGTCCGTACTTCGTCGCGGCCCGCATCACCTTCGGCCGGCCGATGGCCTTGGCGAACAGATTGCCAAGCCGGTAGTACCCGCCCAGCCACTCTTTCAGTGCCGCTGGGTAACCGTGCAGTGCACGTTCGCGGGACGGCCCCTCCGGCCGGGCGAGGGCCTGCACGACGAACTCCGCGGCCAGCTGCGCCGACTCCATCGCCGACGAGATGCCCTCGCCGTTGAACGGGCTGACCATGCCGCCGGCGTCGCCGAGCAACAGCAGGCCGTCGCGGTAGTGCGGGTGGCGGTTGAAGCCCATCGGCAAACCGGCGCCGCCGATCCGGCCCACCGCGTTCTCCTCGCGGTAGCCCCACTCCGGCGGCGTCGAGTCCAGCCACTGCCGCATCAGCGCGCGATAGTCGGTGTTGCGGAAGGACTTCGTGGTGGACAACATGCCGAGCCCGACGTTCACCGTGCCGTCGCCGAGCGGGAACGCCCACCCGTACCCCGGCAGCAACTCCGGGCGGCGCGGGTCGCTGCGATCCCACAACTCGAGGTGCCCCTCGATGAACGGGTCGTCGTGGCGCGGGCTCTTGTAGTAGCGGCGCACGGCCACGCCCATCGGGCGCTTCGCGTCGGTTTCGATGCCGACCGAGCGGGCCAGCCGCGCCGACACCCCGTCGCAGGCCAGCACGAGCGGCGCGCGGTAGCTGACCGGCGTCTTGTCCGGGCCCGTCTTCGCCTCGACCCCGATCACCCGGCCCGTGCGCTCGTCGGTGATCGCGCCGGTCACGGTGGTGCGCTCGTGCAAGCGCGCGCCGGCCTTGACCGCGACCTTCGCGAGGAGGTCGTCGAAGTCGTGCCGGGTACGCGAAACGCCGTACGGCGGATAGCTGGTGAGCTCCGGCCAGTCGAGTTCCAGCGTCAGTTCGCCCGTCAGGATGCGCAGGCCGCGGCTGTGCACCCAGCCCGCCTCCCGGCTGGTGTCGACGCCGAGGTCGATCAGTTGTTTCACGCCGCGCGGAGTCAGCCCGTCACCGCAGACCTTCTCGCGCGGGAACTCGGTCTTCTCGAGCAGCAGCACGTCGACCCCGGCGCGCGCCAGGTACGTGGCCACCGTGGACCCCGCCGGACCCGCACCGACGACGATGACCTGCGCGGTGCTCACGCGGGACACCCGACCGGTCCTCCGACGCAGCCACTCCTCCGTCGCGCCAGCTCCGTGCGGTCCTCGGTGTTCATGGCGCCGAGTCTACGGGGGCCTTGATCGCGCGATGGATGGCGACGACGCCGAACGTGAGGTTGAGCCATTCCACGCTGTGCCAGCCCGCGCCCGCGATCGTCTCGGCGAGCGTGCGCTGATCCGGCCACGCGGCCATGGACTCGGCCAGGTAGGCGTAGGCCTCCGGGTTGCTGGAGGTGAACCGCCCGACGAGGGTCATCGCGCGCAGGATGAACTTGCGGTAGAGGAACCGGATCGGCGGGAACGGTGGCGTCGACACCTCGCAGATCACGAGCCGGCCGCCGGGCTTGACCACCCGCGCGATCTCGACCAGCGCCGCCTTGGTGTCGACGAAGTTCCGGATCCCGAAGCTGATCGTGGCGGCGTCGAAGCTGTCGTCGGCGAAGGGCAGGTGCAGCGCGTCCGCGGCGACCATCGGCACGCCGCGTTGCTTGCCGCTTCGCAGCATCCCGAACGAGAAGTCGGCGGCAAGGCACCACGCCCCGCCCCGCGCGTACTCGCTCGTGGACACGCCGGTGCCAGCCGCGAGGTCGAGCACCTTCTCGCCACGGCGGGCGTCGAGCACTCGCGACGTCGTGGTGCGCCAGCGGCGGTCGAACCCGAAGGTCATGAACGAGTTCGCGCGGTCGTACCCGGCGGCGACGCCGTCGAACATGGCCGCGACCTCGTGCGGGTCCTTGTCGAGGTTCGCTCGGGACATGTTTTCGAACCTACAGGGGCGCTACCCGGACATCACGTTGAGCATCCCGCGCACCGACGCCTTCCAGGTGAACTCCTCGGCACGCGCCCGCGCCGCCGCGCGCCGCGCGTCCTCGGGACTGTCGAGCAGACCCGTCACGGCGGATGCGAACGCGACCGGCAGGTCCGCGACCGCTGCGCCACAACCGGGCCCGACGATCTCCCGCAGCGCCGACGACGCCGAGACCACCACCGGCGTGCCCGACGCGAGCGCCTCCAAGGCAGCGAGCCCGAACGTCTCGTGCGGTCCCGGCGCGAGCGACACGTCCGCGCTCGCCAGCAGCCGGGCCACCTCCGTGCGGCTGGACAGGAATCCCAGGAACGTCACCGGCAATCCACGGGCCCGCCGCTCCAGTGCCCGCCGGCGTGGCCCGTCGCCGGCGATCACCAGCCGCACCCGGTCGCCGGCCTCGGTCAGTTCCGCGACGGTGTCCACGCTGCGCTCCACGTGCTTCTCCGGCGACAGCCGTCCACAGTGGACGAGGAGCGCGTCGGCGCCGCCCGCGAGCGCGCACCGCCAGCCGTCGTCTCGATAGCGCGGCGCGAACGTCATCAGGTCCACCCCGAGCGGCACGCGCTGCACGTTCGGCGCGCCGATCCGGTCGAACTCCTCGCGTGCGAACGCGGTGGTGCACACGACCTTGTCGTAGCTGCCCGCCATCCGGCGATTGGCGGCGTCGGCGACGCGGCGGGCCAGCGGGCTCGGCAGCAGGAACTGCTCAAGCAACCGGTCCAGCCGCTCGTGCGAGATCACCATGCTCGGCACCTCGTGCCTGCGCGCCCAGGCGCCCATGCCGCGCAAGGTCAGCCGGTCCGACACCTCCAGCCGGTCGGGGCCCAGCTCCCGAAGCAACGCCCGCACGCGATACGGGTCGACGGCGCGATAACCGCCCGTGCCGGGAATCCGCGGCGCGGGCAGGGTGTAGCGGCGAACGCCCGTCGCCAGCGCCTCGTCCGCGTACCGCGTGCCGGGAACGACGAGCGTGACCTGGTGCCCGCTCGCGACGTAGCCCGCGCCGAGATGGTGCAGCGCGGTGCGCAAGCCGCCCGATCGAGGTCCGTAGAAGTTCGCCAGCTGGACGATGTGCATCGGGAGGTCACGCCGCGCGTGCGACGTGCCCGGTGACGGCCTCGTAGTGCTCGACGAGCTCGGCACAGACGGCGGGCCAGGTCCGCCCGAGGACGACCTTGCGGGCCTTCTGCCCCAGCCGCGCTCGCAGCGCCGGATCGCGCAGGTCATCGACCCGCCGCACCAGCTCCTGCTCGAACCCGGCGCGGTCGGCGGGCAGCAGATACCCCGTGCGCCCCGGCAGCACGAGGTCCTTGGGGCCGCCCGCGTCCGGGGCCAGCACCGGCAGGCCGGACGCCATCGCCTCCTGCACCGCCTGGCAGAACGTCTCGTACGGTCCGGTGTGCACGAACACGTCGAGACTCGCGTACACCGCCGAGAGCTCGTCGCCGTACCGCGCGCCGAGGAACGCCGCGTCCGGTATCCGGTCGCGCAGGGATTCCAGCTCGGGCCCGTCGCCCACCACCACGGCGCGCACCCCGTCCATGCCCGCGAGCGCGACCAGCCGGTCGACCTCCTTCTCCGGCGCGAGCCGTCCGACGAACCCGACGAGCAACTGCCCGTCCGGCGCCAGCCGGGCCCGCAGCGCGGGGTCGGCGTGCTCCGGCGAGAAGCGCTCGACGTCCACACCGCGCCCCCATCGGTACACGCGCGGGATGCCGTGGGCACGCAGGTTCATCATCGATTCGGTCGACGGCGCGAGCGTGCGGTCGGCGCGGGCGTGCAGGCGGCGGACCCAGCGCCACGCGGCCCGCGCGCCGAGCCCGAGGCCGTACGCGGTCGCGAAACCGGGGATGTCGGTCTGGTACACCGCGACGGAGGGCACCCGCAGGCGGCGCGCGGCCGCGAGCCCGCGCGCGCCGACGACGAACGGCGACGCCAGGTGCACCACGTCGGGGCCGAACGCGGACAGCGCCGTGAGCACGGTTCTGGTCGGCAACCCGATGGGCAGCGAGTTGACCACGGGCAGGTCGACGGCGGGAATGCGGATCACCGGAGCGCCGGCGTACTCGGCGGGGCCGGACAGGCCCGGGGCGATCACGAGCACGTCGTGGCGGCGTTCACGGAGATACTCCACAACGCGCAGAACGGAGTTGGTCACGCCGTTCACCTGCGGAAGAAAGCTCTCGGTGACGATGGCGACTCGCACGATCAACAAGCTTTCATCCGGCCCGGTTCGCCCGGAAACGCCTGTGTAACCAGTGCGCTAACGCTGCCGGAACTCTTCGAAGCTCGCCGCGATTATGCTCGCCGGACGCCACACTTCACCTGCGCGTCGCGCTACGGACACTCCGCGCGTCCAGACTAGACCGGCATGACGCTCTTATCCGCTCGTCCGTCCCAGCCGGTCGAGCCCGGCCTGCTGTCGCGAGCGCTTGAGGTCGCCGGGCGGCTGGCCAACGACGCCACCGACGTGATCACCGCGACCGCCGGACGAGGCGCCCACCCCGACATCAAGGACTCCCCGTTCGACTGGGTCACCGACACCGACCGGACGCTGGAACGCCACACCCGCCGCGTGCTGACCGCCGAGTTCCCCGGGATTCCGGTGGTGGGCGAGGAGTTCGGCGCCGACCACGGTGCCGCGGACGCGCCGTACCGGTGGGTGGTCGATCCGGTCGACGGCACGGCGAACTATGTCGCCGGCGTGCCGTGGTGCGCGTACAGCCTGGCGCTGATCGACGCGTCCGGCCCGGTCGTCGGCGTGGTCGCCGACCCGTACCGCGCCCAGATCTACGCGGCGGCCCGCGGCCGTGGCGCCCGCGCGAACGGCAAACCGGTGCGGCTGACCGATCGTGGCAGTACCAAGGGCGCGCTCGTGTGCACCGAGCTTGCCCGCAAGGGCCCGTGGCCGGGCATGGGCGAGTTCATCGAGCGCGCGGCGGCAGCCCAGACCGGGGTGCGCGTCCTCGGCTGCGCGGCGCTCGCGATCGCGCAGGTGGCGCTGGGCCACGCGACGGCGGCGGTGCTGCACAGCTACCACGAGTGGGATGTCGCCGGATCCGTCGCACTTGCCATCGAGGCCGGCGCCGTCGTACTGGACCGCCGTGGCGAGGGCACGGCACTCCCCGCGGACGGCTTGCTCGTGGCGGCCCCCAGCGTCGCGGAGGAAGTGCTGTCCTGGTGGCAGGAAACGGCGGCGATGCTGTAGCAGGCGGCTCAGTCCGCGCCCACGAGCGCGGGTTCCGGGTCCGGCGCCTTCGTCCGGGTCCGGTGCCGGATCCACCACAGCAGGCCCCCGGCGATCACCCACGTGACCAGCACGGTCGTGCCCAGCGGCAGCAACGTGAGCGTCGCGGTGCGGCCCGCGACCCGCGCCAGCTCCGGGTTCGTGATGTCGTACTCGACGCGCACAAGGTCGCCCGCAACCAGACCACCCGGGTACAGCACACCGTTCGCCGGGATGTGGACCACCCCGTCCGGCGTCTCGAACCGGATGATCGTCCTGTCCCAGGTCACCGAGTCCACCTGCGCGGTCGCCACGCCGAGGTGACCCGCGATCGCCTCGTCGTTGCGGACGGCGGCGAGCAGCAGGCCGGCGCACAACACGGTGATCAGCACCGCGACGCCGAGCACGACACGGCGGCCGATCCGCCACCGCCGCTCGCTTTTCGTCACGCCTCGAGGATAGCGACGCCGGACAATGGAGTTACCGGCCGAGCGCGTCCGAGACCGCCGCACGCACACGTGCGTGAAGGTCGCGATGGCGCGAACGGTCCACTCGCACCTCGACAACACGGAGTCCAGGCGCCGGCCGCAGTGCCTCGCGGAACTCGGCCACAGTGCCCGCGACCTGGTGCGGAACGCCGAAACCGGCGCACAACGAGCCCAGATCCGCGCCGTGCGGAGTGCCAAAGACTCTTTCGAATGAATCAGAAAGTTCTGGCGCTCCCTGCTCGAGTAGCGAAAAGATTCCACCACCATCGTCGTTGAGCACCACGATCGTCAGATCCGGCCGTTCCCCGGCCAGCAACCCGTTGACGTCATGCAGAAAAGTGAGGTCGCCCAGCAATGCGTACGAATGCCCCCGATGCACGCTCGCCGCACCGATCGCCGTCGACACCGTCCCGTCGATCCCCGCGACGCCCCGGTTGCGGTGCACCAGCACGTCCGGCCGGATCCGCCCCGCCAGCGCCACGTCGCGCGCCGGGTTCGAGGACCCGACCACGAGCAGCGCCTCCGCCGGCAGCGCGTCGACCAGTTCGGCGGCCACCCGCAGGCCGCTGGGCCACTGCTCGCGCCCCAGCGCCGCGCTCACTGCCGCGGCCGCGGCTCGATCCGCCCGCTGCCAGCTGGCGAGCCATTCCGGGTCGGCCGGCTTGGTCGGCTCGTCGAACCACTGCCCAACCTGACGCACGTTGTGCGCCGGGGCGGGCCAGTCCGCGTCCGGACGCACCAGCAGCACTTCCACGTCGGCGTCGGACAGCAGCGTCTGCACCTGGCGGAACACGGTGGGCCGCCCGATGCACAGCACCTGCTCCGGGCGGTGCCGCGCCATGAAGTCCGCCGAGCCGAGCAGCCACACCCCGCTCGCGATGGCGCTCGACCCCGACAAGCCGAGACCCCCGGTCTCCGACATCACCGGCCAGCCGTGCTGTTCGGCCCACTCGCTGGCCGGCCGCACGCCGCTGTCGCACGCGATCACCAGTCCGCACCGCGAGGAGGGCACCACGAACGACGGCAGCGCACCGAAGTCCGGCAGCTCGGTCCAGCGGGCGCCGCCAGGGCGGCCTTCGAGCGACTCGTACCAGTCGGAGTCGCCGTCGGGCACGAGCGGTTCGCGGAACGGCACGTTGAGGTGCACGGGCCCGCAGCGCCATTCGCCGTACGCGGCGTTCCAGGCGCGGCAGATCTGGCTGCGCCAGTAGGCGTTCTGGCCGGCGCGGCGCTCGGCCACGGCCAGCTCGTCGAAGTAGCGGATGGCGTTGCCGTAGAGCCGTTGCTGGTCGATGACCTGGTTGGCGCCCGCGGCCCGCAGCTCGGGCGGCCGGTCCGCGGTCAGCACGATCAGCGGCACCCCGGCCCGGTCGGCCTCGAGCACGGCGGGGTGGAAGTTCGCCGCCGCGGTGCCGGACGTGCAGACGACGGCTACCGGCCGTCCAGTGCGTGCGGCGATGCCGAGTGCGAGGAAGGCGGCGCCACGTTCGTCGATGCGCACGTGCAGCTGCAGCCTGCCGGCGGTGGCGGCGTCGTGCAGCGCGAGCGAGAGCGGCGCGTTGCGGGAGCCAGGACACAGGACGACGTGCGAGACCGTGTTGCGGACGAGCTCGTCGACGAGCACCTTGGCCTGCGCGGTGGACGGATTCACCGAGCGCCTCCCGGTGTGTCGTCCGTCATCATGCCCACACGTCCTATTCTCCCAAACGTGCATGACGCCCAGGTTTCCGAGCTGTTCGACCCGACCGCGTGGACCGAAGTCGAGGGCTTCGGCTTCACCGACATCACCTACCATCGCTCCGCCGAGGCACGCTCCGGCAAGCGCGTCGTGCGCATCGCGTTCGACCGGCCCGAGGTCCGCAACGCCTTCCGCCCGCACACCGTGGACGAGCTCTACCGCGCGCTGGACCATGCGCGGATGAGCTCGGACGTGGGTTGCGTCCTGCTCACCGGGAACGGCCCGTCGCCCAAGGACGGCGGGTGGGCTTTTTGTTCCGGTGGTGACCAGCGTATTCGGGGTCGGTCCGGCTATCAGTACGCGAGCGGCGAGACCTCGGACACGGTCGACCCCGCGCGGGCCGGTCGCCTGCACATACTGGAGGTTCAGCGGCTGATCAGATTCATGCCGAAGGTCGTGATCTGCGTCGTGCCCGGATGGGCCGCCGGCGGCGGGCACTCGCTGCACGCTGTGTGTGATCTGACGCTCGCCTCGGCCGAGCACGCCCGCTTCAAGCAGACCGACGCGGATGTCGGCTCGTTCGACGGCGGGTACGGCTCGGCGTACCTGGCGCGGCAGGTCGGGCAGAAGTTCGCGCGCGAGATCTTCTTCCTCGGCCGCGAGTACACCGCGCAGCAGATGCACGAGATGGGCGCGGTGAACGCGGCCGTGCCGCACGCCTCGCTCGAGGCGGAGGCCCTGCAGTGGGCGTGGCAGATCAACGGCAAGTCGCCGACCGCGCAGCGGATGCTGAAGTACTCGTTCAACCTGATCGACGACGGCCTCGTCGGCCAGCAGTTGTTCGCGGGCGAGACCACCCGGCTGGCCTACATGCAGGACGAGGCGGTCGAGGGCCGCGACGCGTTCCTGGAGAAGCGCGCGCCCGACTGGTCCGACTTCCCGTACTACTACTGAGGCCGCCGGTGCGCGAAGTCTGGACCGACGGCCCGGTCGACGAACTGCGGGCGGCCATCGCCGCGGCGCTGGACGGTGGTCCTGCCGTGCTGCCGCTGGCCCCCGGCTCCGAGGGCCTGCGGGACGCGATGGCGCCCCAGGAGCCGGTCGAACCAGGTACCGCCGTGATCATCGCCACGTCCGGTTCGACCGGCGAGCCGAAGGGCGTCCTGCTCTCGGCGGCCGCGTTGCGGGCCTCGGCCGAGGCGACGCACATGCGGCTCGGCGGGCCGGGGCATTGGCTGCTCGCGACCCCGGCGCAGTACATCGGCGGCCTGCAAGTCATCGTCCGGTCGCTTGTCGCCGGTACCACCTGCGCGACGCTGCCGCCGGGTCCGTTCCGCCCGGAGCGCTTCGCCGAGGCAGCCGCACTGGTCGCGGGCAGTCCGCGCTATACGGCGCTGGTGCCGACGCAGCTCACCAGGCTGCTCGACGCCGGCGGCCGTGGCCTGGCGGCGGCCCGCTCCTTCGACGCGATCATCATCGGCGCCGCGGCGACCTCTTCCGCGTTGCGCGAGCGGGCCGCCGAGGCGGGGGTCCGGATCGTGCCCGCCTATGGCATGAGCGAGACCGCGAGCGGGTGCGTCTACGACGGCACCCCGCTGGACGGAGTGCGGGTCGCCCTGGCCGCTGACGACGGGCACCGGGCCGGCCTGGCGCCCGACGAGCGTTCTGTCGACCTCGCCCACGCTGGGCGGACCCGCGATGCGGCTCCCGAGGGGCGGATCCTCGTAGCCGGCCCGGTCCTCGCGCACGGCTACCGGCTGCGGCCCGGCCTGACGGCCGAGTCGTTCGGCGACGGGTGGTTCCGCACCGGTGACCGCGGGCGTCTCGTGGACGGGCGGCTCGAGGTTCTCGGCCGGATGGACGACATGATCAACACCGGCGGCGTGAAGGTGTCCGCCGCCGCGGTGGAGCGCGCGCTGGGCACGTGTGCGGGCGTGCGGGAGTCGTGCGTGGTCGGCATCCCGGACCCGGAGTGGGGCGAGGTCGTCGCGGCCGCCGTGATCCCCGAGGGCGAGGCGCCCGACGTGGCGGACCTGCGTGCGGCGGTCCGCGCCGCGGCGGGCGCGGCCGCGGTGCCGAAGCGGGTGGAGTTCGTCGAGGCCCTGCCGTTGCGCGGGCCGGGCAAGACCGACCGGGCCGCCGTCGTGAAAATTTTCCACAAGGTTGGTTGACAGGGCGCACGAATGACCCGTTCACTCGAAAGCATGATCTCGCCCAAACGTGCCCTGGTCGTAGCGGTGCTGGCGCTCGTGGCGCTGGCTGTTCCGGTGACCGCGTCCGCCACCGAGCTTCCCGACTCCGGGACGCTGACCTGGAGCGTGCCGCTCGACGGGGAGTGATGCCCGTCCACCACAATGGGTGACATGGCGACAGTTGAAGAGTGGATCGAAGGGGCCCGCCCACGGACCCTCCCGAACGCGATTTCCCCTGTGGTCGCGGGTGTCGGGGCCACGATCCAGCTGAGCGCCTTCACCTGGTGGCAGTCGCTGCTCGCGCTGCTGGTCGCCCTGTCGCTCATCATCGGCGTGAACTTCGCCAACGACTATTCGGACGGCATCCGCGGCACCGACGAGAACCGGGTCGGCCCGCTCCGCCTGGTCGGCTCAGGGGTGGCCGCTCCCCGGCTGGTGCTGACCGCGGCGCTGACGTGTCTCGGCCTGGCGGGCGTCCTGGGGCTGGTGCTGGTGATCGCCACCGGCCGCTGGTGGCTGCTGGTCATGGGAGCTGTGTGCATCCTCGGCGCGTGGTTCTACACCGGCGGCAAGAAGCCCTACGGCTACGCGGGCCTCGGCGAGATCGCCGTCTTCGTGTTCTTCGGCCTGGCAGCCGTGCTCGGCACCGTATACGTCCAGGCCGGCAAGATCAGCTGGCCGGCCGCCGGCGCCGCCGTGGCCGTCGGCTGCTTCTCGACGGCCGTCCTGACGGCGAACAACCTGCGCGACATCCCCACCGACCGCGAGGTCGGCAAGAACACGCTCGCCGTCCGCCTCGGCGACACCGGCACCCGGCGCTTCTACCTGCTGCTGATCACGATCCCGTACGTGGTGACCGTCCTGATCGGAATCTGGCACCCGCTGGCCCTGATCGCGCTGATCAGCGCGGCCCTGCTGACGACCCCGATCCGAGCGATCACCGCCGGCGGCGTGGGCCCGCGCCTGATCCCGGTCCTCAAGGACACCGGCCTGGCGATGCTGGCGTGGTCCGTCCTGACGGGAGTCGCGCTGGCGCTCAGTTGAGGAAACGACCCGTCGCGAGGAACTTCTCAATGGCCGCCAACGGCTTTTCCACGTCCAGACCCTGCTCCGCGAGCCACTCGTCGTCGTAGTAGGTGTGTGCGTAGCGCTCCCCGCCGTCGCAGAGGAGCGTCACGACCGAGCCCATCTGGCCGGCGGCCAGCATGCGGGCGATCAACTGGAAGGCACCGTAGAGATTGGTGCCCGTCGAGCCACCCGCCCAGTGGCCGGTGCGCTCCCGCAGCAACCTGATCGCCGCCATCGACGCCGCGTCCGGGACCCGGATCATCTCGTCGATCACGGTCGGGACGAACGACGGCTCGACGCGCGGACGGCCGATCCCCTCGATACGCGACGGCATTCCGGTCGTGTAGTCCGTCGCGCCGGTCTGCCACGCGCCGTAGAACGACGAGTTCTCCGGATCGACCACGCAGATCTTCGTCGTGTGCCGGCGGTAGCGCACGTACCTGCCGAAGGTCGCGCTCGTCCCGCCCGTGCCCGCGCCGACCACGATCCAGGTCGGCACGGGATGCCGTTCCGACCGCATCTGCGCGAACACCGACTCGGCGATGTTGTTGTTCCCGCGCCAGTCGGTCGCTCGTTCGGCGTACGTGAACTGGTCGAGGTAGTGCCCGCCGCACTCGGCGGCCAGCCGTTCCGCCTCGCTGTACATCGCCGACGGGATGTCGACGAAGTGACATCGGCCCCCGTAGAACTCGATCAGCTGCACCTTCTCGGGGCTGGTCTTGCGCGGCATCACGGCCACGAAATCCAGCCCCAGCATCCGCGCGAAGTAGGCCTCCGACACCGCCGTGGACCCGCT
>DASZUO010000082.1:0-33278 GCA_035547575.1 Amycolatopsis sp.
GATCAAGCACAAGTGCGCGAACACGCTGCTGGATGTCGAGGCGGCACGCTCTGCCCTGTATCACGCGGCACAGGTCGCGGCGGACGATCCGGGCGAGCTGCCGGTCGCGGCGGCCGTGGCGGGCGCCTACTGCTCGCAGGCCTACACGCGTGCGGCGAAGGAGAACATCCAGATCCACGGCGGCATCGGCTACACGTGGGAGCATGACGCGCACCTGTATCTCAAGCGTGCCAAGTCGTGTGAGCTGCTGTTCGGTGCGCCGGTCTGGCATCGCGCGCGGCTGGCCGGCTTGGTCGGGATCTGAGGAGAGGCCATGACGGAAGCAGTGACCCGGCAGAACGTGGCTGAGACCGATGAGGAGTTCCGGCTGCGGCTGCGGGCTTTCCTCACCGACAACCACCCCGGGAAGCGGCCGCGCGACATACAGGAGCGGCGTGCCTGGCAGAAGGCGTGGCTGGCCAAGCTCTACGACGCCGGTTTCGCGGGTCCCAGCTGGCCGCGCGAGTACGGCGGGATGGAGCTGTCCTTCGCGCAGCAGGTGATCTATCAGGAGGAGTACGCGCGGGCGCGCGTGCCGGGGCCGATGGGCACGGGGCTGGGCATCGCCGCGCCGACGATCATCAAGTACGGGACGCCGGAGCAGAAGGAACGTTTCCTGCGGCCGATGCTGCGGGGCGACAAGGTGTGGGCGCAGGGTTATTCGGAACCGGGCGCGGGTTCGGACCTGCAGGCGTTGCGGACCACCGCGCGTCGTGACGGCGACGAGTACGTCGTCAACGGGCAGAAGGTGTGGAACACCCACGCCGACTACGCCGACATCCTGTTCTGCCTCGTCCGCACCGGCACCCAGGAGTCCCGCCAGAAGGGCATCACGTATCTGCTCATCGACGCGCACGCCCCGGGCGTGACGGTCCGTCCGCTGCGGGATCTCACCGGCGGCAGGCAGTTCACCGAGATCTTCTTCGACGACGCGCGGGTGCCGGTGGCCAACCGGATCGGCGCGGAGAACGAGGGCTGGGCGCTGGTCCGGACCAGTCTCGGGCACGAGCGGGCGGCCGGTGCGATGAACCAGGCCGCGACCTACCGCCGGGTGGTGGACGAGTTGGTCGAGCTGGCGAAGGAACGTGGTGTGGCGGGCGATCCGCTCGTGCGCGACCGGCTGGCGGACTTCGAGATCCGGGTCCGGATCATGCGCTACACGGGGATGCGCACGATCTCCGACATTCTGACCCGTGGTGAGCCGGGCCCGGCGTCGTCGACCTCGCGGCTGTTCATCACGACCTTCGAGCAGGACCTGCACGAGTTCGCGGTCGACATGCTCGGCGCCGACGGGCTGCTCACCCGTGAGGACCCGGATGCGGTGCAGCGTGGCCGGTGGCTGGGCGGATTCCTGTCCACCCGTGCCTCCACCATCGGTGCGGGCACCGCCGAGATCCAGCGCAACACCATCGCCGAACAGGTCCTCGGGCTGCCCCGCGACCCGGCGATGCCGCCGCGATGAGCAGTGCGAGCGCGGGGCGCCCGCACTACTCGGACGTGGACGTGGTGGAACTGCTCGACCTGGAGCGGGTGGACCGGGACTTCTTCCGCGCCCACGCGGTTTTCGACGATCCGCTGGCGCTCTACGGCGGGCAGGTCGCGGCACAGGCGTTGCGGGCGGCCGGCCTGACGGTGCCGGAGGGCCGGTTGCCGCACTCGCTGCACGGCTATTTCCTGCGCAGTGGCAACGCGGCGAGGCCGGTCGTGTTCCGGGTGGACCGGGACCGGGACGGCCGGTCGTTCTCGGCGCGGCGCGTGGTGGCGGTGCAGAACGGCGAGGTCATCTTCAACATGTCCGCGTCGTTCCACCAGCGCGAGGACGGGCCGGACCAGCAGGTCGAGCCGATGCCCGACGCGGGCGACCCGGAGCGGCTGCCGCCCTACATGCTGCCCCGGCTCGCCTCGATCGAGGCCCGCCTGCCGGAGCAGCCCTATCCCGGCCCGCACTGGCCGACGCGGTTCTGGGCCCGCTGCACGGCGCCGCTCGGCGACGATCCGCTCCTGCACGCCGCGGTGCTGACCTACGTGTCCGACATCCTGACCGGGCTTTCCCCGCTCGACGCCGAGACCCACCAGCCAGGGCCGAGTCTCGACCACGCCGTCTGGTTCCATCGCCCGATCCGCTTGGACGACTGGGTGCTGACGGACCTCGTGCCACACCGGGTCGCGGGCGGCCGCGGCTGGTATACCGGCACGATGCACGACCGGGACGGCGCGCTGGGCGCCAGTCTCACCCAGGAGACGCTCTACCGCGCGAAGCGAGGCGACCGGGACCGATGACGGAGGATGGTGAGGTCCGGGTCGAGCGCGACGGCGGCGTCGTCCGGCTGACGTTGGACCGGCCGGCGGCCCGCAACGCGCTGTCCGAGCCGATGCGCCGGGGCCTGCGCCGGGCGCTGCGGGCGGCCGACCGTGATCCCGACGTCGCGGTCGTGGTGCTCACGGGCACCGACCCGGCGTTCTCGGCCGGCGTCGATCTCAAGGAAGGCCTGCGGGGCAAGCCGTCCTCGCGGGAGTTTCCCGATCCGGCGCAGGTTCTGCGGGCGCTGCGGGTTCCGGTGATCGCCGCGGTGAACGGGCCGTGCTACACGGGGGCGCTGGAGATGGCGTTGAGCTGTTCGTTCCTGCTGGCCTCGGAGCGGGCCACGTTCGCCGACACGCACGCCCAGGTCGGGCTGATGGCGGGGTGGGGGATGAGCGCGCTGCTGCCGCGGGCGGTCGGGGTGCGCCGGGCCCGGCAGATGATGCTGACCGGTGAGCCGATCACGGCGGGGCAGGCGCTGGAGGCGGGCCTGGTCAACGAGGTGCTGCCGCACGCGGACCTGCTGCCCCGCGCGGACGAGGTGGCCCGGCTGATCGCCGGGGCGTACCCGCCCGCGGCGCGGGTCACCTGCGAGCTGCTGGATGGCAACGACGGGGTTCCGCTCGGGCAGGCGCTGGCCGCGGAGACCGACGCGAAGCTGCGCTGGCGTTCCGACCCGGCCGAGATCGCGCGCCGCTTCGGCCGGACCTGACCCGGAAGATGCCGGAGCATCAGTAGAGCAGGTCGACCACCTGCGTGTCGTCGCCACCGCGGAAGAGGTGGGTGCGGGCGGCGCGCATGTGCCTGAGCCAGAAAGCCTCGGCCTCGTCACCGTCGCGAGCCTCGACGAGCTCCACCAGCCGCTCGTAGGCGCGAACCGCTTTCCGGTTGCTGGCAAGGGTATCGACGGTCGTGTCGGGAGCCTCGTCGTAGAGGCGGGCGAGCTGCCTGCTGACGATCTCGGACAGCATGCCGATCACCGTCGCCAGCGTCTGGTTGCCCGCCAGCTCGACCACCCGGCGGTGGAACCGCACGCTCTGCTGACCGAAGTCCGCCGTCTCCACCGCCGCCCTGGACTTCTCCAGCTCCTCGACCAGCGCCTTGCGGGCGGCCGCGTTGCCGCGCCGGGCCAGGTCACCGGCCGCGGCCGGCTCGATGACCATCCGCGCTTCGTAGACGTCGCGCAGCGTCGTGGTCGACAGCGTCAGCAGCAGGCCGAACTGCGCCGCCGCCGCCTCGGGGCCGGGCACCGTCACCCGCGCACCGCCGGGCGGCCCCCGGCGGATCGTGACCAGCGAGTCGGCTTCCAGCAGGCGGAAGGCCTCGCGCAGGGTGGGACGCGAGACCCCGAACCGTTCCATCAGCTCGGGCTCGGTGGGCAGCCACTCGCCGTCGCCGATCTCACCCCGCGCGATCATGCGACGGATGCGGTCGGCCACCATGTCCGCCATCTTCTTGGGCCGCACAAGGTTGCGGTCCGAGGCAGATCGGGTCACCAAACCTCTCCGTTCCTGTCGAAGACCATCGCCGGGCTCACCGAGCGTAACGCACCGGCCTGGGCGTCCCGGGCCGACAGGCGGATCACCAGGTGCCCGAAAAGTCCGGCGGGCGCCGCTGCACGAACGCGGTCACACCTTCGCGCCCCGCCGGGCTGCCCGCGCACTCGCCGATCGAGCGCGCCTCGACGTCGAGGTGCGCGGCGAGGTCGCGGTCGGCGGAGTCCCGTGCCAGGCGTTTGATCCGCGCCAGCGACGAGGTCGGGCCGGTCGCGAGCCGTTCCGCGACGAGTTCCGCCTCGGGCAGGACCCGGTCGTCCGGCACCAGCCGGCTCAGCAGGCCGAGCCGCTCGGCCTCCTCGCCCGCGACCACCCGGTCGGTGAGCAGCATGTCGCGCGCGCGGACCGGCCCGACGATGCGCGGCAGTACCCAGGACATGCCGCCGTCGGGCGAGAAGCCGATCGACGGGTAGGCCGGGCGGAACTTCGTGCCCGGCCCGCCGACCACGACGTCGCACGCGAGCGCGATGCTCATCCCGGCGCCTGCCGCCCAGCCCTGCACGGCCGCGACAACCGGTACCGGTGCGGCCGCGATCGCCCGGATGAACTTGTGGAACACGTGGGCGACCTCGGTGACGAAGGCGCCGGGGTCACCCGCACCCCCGAACGCCTTCACGTTGCCACCGGTGCAGAAGTTCGTGCCTTCGCTCAGCAGCACGACGGCACCGACGGTGTCGGTGCCGCCCTCGGCGATCGCGTCGAGCAGCGCGGTCGCGCTCGCCACGCGGTCGCCGTCCATGGAGTTGCCGGCCGCGCTGGTCGCGATCGGGCACCGGAGCACGCGGCCACGGAGTTCGGCGTGCGCCGCGTGTTCCTTCAGCAGCAGGTCGAGGTCGCTCATCGGGGTGCCATCCGGATGGCACCGTCGAGCCGGATGGTCTCGCCGTTGAGCATGGGGTTCTCGATGATGTGCCTGGCCAGCGCGGCGTACTCGGTCGCGTCGCCGAGCCGGGAGGGATGCGGCACCTGCGCACCGAGCGAGGCGACGGCCTCCTCCGGCAGGGTCGCGAACAGCGGGGTGCGGAACAGGCCGGGCGCGATCGTCACCACGCGGATCTTGAGGCTCGCGAGGTCACGCGCGATGGGCAGCGTCATGCCGACGATGCCGCCCTTGGACGCGGAGTAGGCGGCCTGCCCGATCTGCCCCTCGAACGCGGCGACCGAGGCGGTGTTGACGATGACGCCGCGTTCCTCGCCGACCGGCTCCGTCTTCGAGATGCGCTCGGCGGCCAGCCGGATCACGTTGAACGTGCCGATGAGGTTGACGGTGACGACCTTGGTGAAGTCGGCCAGCGGGTACGGGCCCTGCTTGCCGACGGTCTTGTTCGCGCTGCCGATGCCCGCGCAGTTGACCGCGACCCGCAACGGCCCGAGCTCCGACGCCACCTCCAGTGCGGCGGTCACCTGCTCCTCGCTGGTCACGTCCGCCGGCGCGAACACGGCTCCGTCGCCCAGTTCCTTGGCGACGGCCTCGCCCTGCGACGAGGGGAGATCGACGATGACCACCTGGGCACCGGACTTGTGCAACTCCCGCACCGTCGCCAGCCCGAGACCCGACGCTCCGCCGGTCACCAGGGCCACGCCCGCCGACACTTTCACTTGTCCTCCTGGAGGCGAGTACTTCTTGCCAATCCGGCCTGAGGCTAGATTATCTATCGAAACTATCCTTGGCTAGCCGGTCCGCGGATTGTCCTCCGTCGGTTGACGTGCGGCAGATCTCCGGCACCTGGCCTGCGACGCCCCGAGGACTGAAGGTGCGATTGCCGGCCCGCCCCGCATGACCGTTTGACAGTGGTGTCTTCGCCAGGAATCATCGTCTCGTGGCGATGACAGCGACCAGCGGTGCTGCTGACGGGGTGGTGAACGGTGCGGCCCTCGACGCGGCGGCATGCCTGTTCCGCGGGTTCTCGGACCCCTCGCGGATCGCGATTCTGCGGCACCTTCGGCTTGGTGAACGCCGAGTCACCGATCTCACCGCACATCTCGGCCTCGCTCAGTCGACCGTTTCCAAGCACCTGTTCTGCCTCCGGGACTGCGGCCTGGTCGACTCTCGCCCGCACGGGCGGGCCTCGGTGTACTCACTCAAGCATCCAGAAGCCCTCGACGAGTTGTTCGCCGCGGCCGAGAAGCTGCTCGACCTGACCGGCCGGGCGGTGACGCTGTGCGCCAACTACGGTTCCAGCACAGTTTCAGGGCAAAGCTCATGACGTCCAACGGAGGCACAGACGTCGGTCCTACCCAGGCGGAACGGCGCAGATACGGCCGCCGGGCCCAGCTGCTGGCGGCCGCGTCGGTCAGCTACAACGTCATCGAGGCCGTCATCGCCATCGCGGCGGGGACGGTGGCCGGATCCGTAGCGCTGATCGGGTTTGGACTGGACTCGATCGTAGAGGTCTCCTCCGGCCTGATCATCCTGTGGCAGTTCCGCCACCCGATCCCACAGCAGCGCGAGCGCCGAGCCCTGCGACTCATGTCCCTCGCGTTTTTCGGACTCGCGGCGTACGTGACAGTCGAATCCGCGCGTTCCCTGTTCAGCGGATACGTGCCAGAACATTCGACGGTCGGGATCGCGCTCGCCTGCGTCTCGCTGCTGGTCATGCCGATCCTGTCGCGGGCACAACGTCGCACAGGCCAGAGACTTTCGTCGGCATCCGTGACGGCCGACGGTACGCAAACGCTCCTGTGCACCTACCTGTCAGCAGTGCTCCTGGGCGGCCTGGTTCTCAACACGACCCTCGGATGGTGGTGGGCCGACCCCATTGCGGGCCTGGTCATCGCGGCCGTCGCCAGCAAAGAAGGCCGCGAAGCCTGGCGAGGAAAGAACTGCTGCACACCGATCCCCACCGCCGATCCCGCGTCCGAAAGCTGTGACTGCGCCCCAGACTGCACCTGCTGCTGATTCGCCGGAGGTGATCGCCATGACCGGCTCGGACAGTGTGCCCCGGCTGCGCCAGGTGGTGCTGGATACGACCGACGCCAGGGCGCTGGCCGAGTTCTACCGGCGCCTGCTGGGTTTGGTCTACCGGCCGGGTGACGAACCGCCGGAGCCGGCAGACGTTGACGAGAGCGGCGCCGACTGGCTCGTGCTGAGAACTCCCGACGGCGTCCCTCAGCTGGCCTTTCAGCAGGTTTCCCGCCTGCCCGAGGCAACCTGGCCGGGCGATTCGGTGCCACAGCAGCTGCACCTGGACCTCACGGTGGGCTCCGTCGACGAGCTGGAGCTACAGCATCACCGCGTTCTCCGTCTCGGTGGCCGGCTGCTGTACGACCGCAGCGACGACCCGGACGAGCCGCTTCGCGTGTACGCCGATCCGGCTGGCCACCCGTTCTGCGTGTTCGTCGCTTGACCGCACGGGCCGGCCGCCGCCTGCCGATGTCACAGCGGGCGCAACAGGTCCACGACCTGGGTTTGCCCGCCGTCACCACCGAGCAGGTGGGGCGCCGCGGCGCGCATGTGCCTGAGCCAGTGCCGCTCGGCCTCCTCGCCCCGGCGCTCGCTCACCAGCTTGACGAGGCGCTCGCAGGCCCGCAGCACCTGCCGGTGCTGCCGGTCCAGTTCGTCGCGCGGTGTCCGGTTCTCCCGGTAGGTATGGGCGACGTGCCGGGTCATCACCTCGCCGAGCATGCCGACCACCGTCGCCAGCGTCCGGTTGCCCGCGAGTTCCACGATCCGCTGGTGAAAGCGCACCACGCTCAGGCCGAACGCCGTCCGCCCCGCCACCACGGCCCTGGCCTGCTCGAGTTCCGCCGCCAGAGCCCGGTGGTCGCGTTCCGTGCCTCGCTCGGCGAGCCGGCGCGCGGCCCGCGGCTCCAGCACCAGCCGTGCGTCGTACACGTCGCACAGCGTGGTGCCCGACAACGTGAGCAGCATGCCGAACACCGGCGCCGCGGCCTCGGGACCGGGTTTGCGGACCTCGGCGCCGCCGGGCGGGCCGCGGCGCACCTGGACCAGGGACTCGCGCTCCAGCAACCGGAAGGCTTCCCGCAGTGTCGGCCGGGAGACCGAGAAGCGGGCCATCAGCTCGGGCTCGGTGGGCAGGAGATCGCCTTCGGCCAGCTCGCCGGCGATGATCTGCCGCCGGATCCTGGTGGCGATCAGCTCGGCGGCCTTGGGCCGGCGCGCGGCATTGTCCGTCGACTCCACCAGCACTCCCACCAGATACAGATAATCTATACTTTTGGACAGTCTAGCTGAACAACAACGGCGTTCGGGAGCGGCGATGTATGTAGGAACCTGGGCGAAGTCGGCGCCGGAGCGGGCGGCCGTGATCGTGGTCGCGGCGGACGGTTCCGAGCACGTGACCACCTACCGGGAACTCGACGAACGCTCCGCCCGGCTGGCCCGGTGGTTGCGGGCCGCGGGCCTCGGGTCCGGCGACGTCGTGGCGGTGCTCGCGGACAACCGGGCCGAACTGCTCGAGGTCGCGTGGGCGGCGCAGCGGTCAGGGCTCTACGTCACGGCGGTCAACCGGCACCTGACCGCGGCCGAGGTGGACTACATCGTGGCCGACAGCGGTGCCAGGGCCCTCGTCACCACCCCCGAACTGGCGGAACTCGCGACCGGGTCCAGCTGGTCGCTCGTGCGGCTGGTCACCGGCGACAGCTATGAGAAGGCGCTGGCCGAGGCGCCGGATGAGCCGCTCGAGGAGGTCGAGGGGGACATCCTGCTGTACTCCTCGGGCACGACGGGACACCCGAAAGGCATCAAGCGGCCGTTGACCGGCGCGCCGATGGGGGAGGCGCCGATCGGCGTCGCCGGCTGGCTGACCGCGCTCGGCATGGTGGAGGGCGACGTCTACCTGTGCCCGGCACCGCTGTATCACGCGGCCCCGCTGGGGTGGTCGATGTCCACGCACCGGCTCGGCGGCACCGTCGTCGTGCTCGAGCGGTTCGACGCCGAGCAGGCGCTCGCCCAGCTCGAGCGGCACCGGGTGACCCACAGCCAGTGGGTGCCGACGATGTTCGTCCGGATGCTCAAGCTTCCGCCGGAGGTGCGCGCCCGCTACGACCTCTCGGCACATCGCGTCGCGGTGCACGCGGCGGCGCCCTGCCCGGTCGAGGTGAAGCGCGCGATGATCGACTGGTGGGGGCCCATCCTCACCGAGTACTACGCGAGCACCGAGGGCATCGGCGCGACGATGATCGACAGCGCGGCATGGCTGGCGCATCCCGGCTCGGTCGGCCGGCCGATCGTGGGCCAGGTGCACATCCTCGGGCCGGACGGGTCGGAACTGCCGGTGGGGGAGGACGGGCAGGTGTGGTTCTCCGGCAGTCTCGGCTTCAGCTACCACAATGATCAGGAGAAGACCGCCGCCGCGCACGACGGGAAGGGACGCGCCACCGTCGGCGACATCGGCCATGTCGACGACGAGGGCTATCTCTACCTGACCGACCGGGCCAACTTCATGATCATCTCCGGCGGCGTGAACGTGTACCCGCGGGAGGCGGAGGACGCGCTGATCACCCACCCCGCGGTGCTCGACGTCGCGGTGATCGGCGTGCCCCACCCGGATCTGGGCGAGGTGCCGCACGCGGTGGTCCAGCTCGCGCAGGGGCAGGCGGGCAGCCCGGAGCTGACGACCGAGCTGCTCGCCTACTGCCGGGCGCGACTGGCATCGATCAAGTGCCCGCGCACTGTCGAGTACGTCGCGGAGCTGCCGCGTACCCCGACGGGGAAGCTGGTCAAGCGGTTGCTCCGGCGCTGAGCCCGCCCCGGTTCAGCGGATGGTGGGCTTCGGCCGCGCGACCGTGTCGCGATCGAGGGTCGCCTGGCCGACGTACCGGCCGATCTGGGTGTACATCATCCCGGTGTGCAGCGCCTGTGTGCGCGTCGAGTCCAGTGACTCCCAGATCGCGCGGACGGTGCCCTGGATCGCGGCGGGGGGTTTCGCGGCGATGATCCTGGCCAGCTCGTCGGCCCGGCTCCACAGCGCCTCGCGGGACACCACTTCGCTCACCAGGCCGATTTCCAGCGCCCGCCGGGCGGACATCCGCTCGTCCAGGCCGAGCAGCGCGACGCGCAGCGCCTCGCCGAGCGGCACCCGCCGGGCCAGCCCGATCGGTTCGAGGGCGGCGGTCAGGCCGTAGGTCACGTGCGGGTCGAAGAACTGGGCGTCCTCGGAGCAGATGACCAGGTCCGACTCGTTGATCCAGTAGAACGCCCCGCCGGCGGCCATCCCGTGCACGGCGCACACCACCGGTTTCCACACCTGGTTGAGCTTCGGGGACAGCTGGAGCCCGGGGTCCTCCTGGGACCAGATGTTCGAGAGGAAGGCACGGGTCAGGCCGTCCTGGTAGTCGGCTCCGGTGCAGAAGGCCCGCTCGCCCGCGGCGCGCAGCACGATCACGTGGATGTCGTCATCGGTGCGTGCGCGTTCCCAGACCTGGCTGAACTCGTCCAACATGAGCTGGTTGAAGGCGTTGAGCCGGTCCGGCCGGTTCAACGTCACGGTGGCGACGTGGTCGTCGAGGGAGAATTCCAGCGTTTTCAAGTCCACAGTGACCCTTTCGGTAGATCCGAGTCCGGCGCCGGCGCGGTGACGCACCTTTCATTGTCACCGCGCTGTCAAGAGTATAGATTCGCTGGCGAATCTCCAAGATTGCTGATCCGGACCAGTAACGAGCTGCACAGTAAACGGGGGCGATCGATGCCGTCCATTTCCAGTCGTCTCGCCGGTCTGTGGGACGTCGACCCCGGCGCACAGGCCATCAGCCACGAAGGGCGATGGTGGACGTGGGGTGATCTGACCGCCACGGCGGACGCCCTCGACCAGCGGTGGCCGGCCGGTGCGCGGATAGCCGTGGTCCTGGAGAACCGGCCCGAGTTCGTCGCCGCGGTGCTGGCCGTGCTGAAGACCGGCCGCTGCCTGACCACAGTCAGCCCGCTGCAGCCGGTGGAACGGATGGCCGCGGATCTCGCACGGGTCGGGCCACGCGTGCTCGTCGCCTCGCCCGCGGTCTGGGCCAAGCTCGACGAGGCCGGGATCAGCGCGAAGATCGGGCTACGGGTCACGGTGCTGCCCAGCGGTGAGGTGCGCGCGGACGGCGCGGCCGGGGAACCGCGGGCCGAGGATGTCGCCGACGGTGTCGCCATCGAGATGCTGACCTCCGGCACCACCGGTCCCGCCAAGCGCGTACGCCTGTCCTACCGGCAGCTGGACAGCTCACTGTCTTCGGCGAGATCCTACGACCGCAGGCCCGATTCGGCACGGGCCGCGCTCCCGACGGGTGTGGGCATCGTGGCGAACCCGCTGGTGCACATCGGCGGGCTGTGGGGCGCCGTCACGGCGCTGAAGGACCGGCGCCGGATCGTGCTGCTCGAGCGGTTCCGCGTGCAGCCCTGGGTCGAGGCCGTCCGCGAGTTCCGGCCCAAGCTCGGCTCGCTCACCCCCGCCGCCATGAAGATGGTGCTGGACGCCGATGTGCCCGCGGAGGCACTCGCCAGCCTGCGCGCCATCAACTCCGGCACCGCGCCGCTGCCACCGGAACTCGCCGAGGAGTTCGAGGCGCGCTACGGCATCCCGGTGCTGTCCGTGTACGGCGCCACGGAGTTCTGCGGGGCCGTCGCGGGCTGGACACTGGACACGCACCGCGAGTACGGCGCGAGCAAGCGCGGCAGCGTCGGGCGCGCCCAGCCGGGTGTCGACCTGCGGGTCGTCGACGACGAGGGCAATCCGGTGCCGCCGGGCACCGACGGAGTGCTGCAGGTCCGCACGCCCCAGGCGCCCGCGGGCGCCGACGCCTGGACCCCGACCAGCGACCTCGCGCGCATCGACGAGGACGGCTTTCTCTGGATCAGGGGACGAGCCGACGACACGATCATCCGCGGCGGCTTCAAGGTGCATCCGGACACGGTCGCGAAGGTCCTCGAGAAGCACCCGGCGGTGCGCGAGGCCGCGGTGGCCGGCCGCGACGACGCGCGGCTCGGCCAGGTGCCCGTCGCCGCCGTCGAGTCGGCGACCGGCGCCGCGGCGCCCACCGAAGAGGAGCTGGTCGCCCTGTGCCGCCGCGAACTCCTGCCGTACGAGGTGCCGGTGCGCGTGCTCGTCGTCCCGGAGCTTCCGCGCACCCCCTCGATGAAGGTCTCCAGGGTCGATCTGCTGGAGATGTTCGACCGGAGCGACGATCACGCGGCAGGATGAGGTTCGGAGGTGTCATCAATGAAGATCGACTTCACGATCCCGCTCGCGGGCAAGGTCGACTGCAGGGAGGTCGTGGCGCAGGCGGAACGCGACGGCTACGACGGCGCGTGGTCCAGCGAGATCAAGCACGACCCGTTCCTGGCGCTGGCGCTCGCGGCCGGCGCGACCGAGCGGATCGAGCTGGGCACGGCGATCGCGCTGGCCTTCGCGCGCAACCCGATGTCGGTCGCGGTGCTGGGCAACGATCTGCAGGAGCTCTCCCGCGGCCGCCTGATGCTCGGTCTCGGCACGCAGGTCAAGGCGCACATCACGCGGCGGTTCGCGATGCCGTGGTCCCACCCGGCGCCGCGGATGCGCGAGTACGTGCTGGCGTTGCGGGCGATCTGGCACTCCTGGTCCAGCGGCGAGAAACTCGACTTCCGCGGCGAGTTCTACACCCACACACTGATGACCCCGATGTTCGTTCCGGAGCCGCATCCCTATGGCCCGCCACGGGTCCTGCTCGCCGGGGTCGGTGCCACGATGACCGAGACCGCCGGCGAGGTGGCGGACGGCTTCCTGTGCCACGGGTTCACCACCGGGCGATACCTGCGAGAGATCACCCTGCCGGCATTGCGCCGTGGCCGCGAGAAGTCGGGACGCACGCTCGACGGTTTCGAGATCACCGGATCGACCATGGTTGCGGTCGGGCGTAACGACGAGGAACTCGAGCGCGCGCTGGCCGGCACGCGCAAGCAGATCGCCTTCTACGGGTCGACCCCGGCGTACCGGTCGGTGCTGGAGCTGCACGATCGCGCGGAGCTGGCCGACGAGCTGCACAGGCTGTCCCGCGCGGGGAAGTGGGACACGATGGCGTCGCTGATCGACGAGGAGCTCCTGCACGCGGTGGCGACCGTGGGCAAGCCGGAGGAGGTGGCGACCGGGCTGGCGCGCGCCTACGGGGACGTGCTCACCCGCATTTCGCTGTACGCGCCGTACCAGGTCGCCGGCGAGCTCGTCAGCGAGCTGGCCGCCGCGGTCCGGGGGGTGTGACCGGATGGCACCGCTGCTCGTCGAGGACTCCGGCCACGTCCGGGTACTGACGCTCAACCGTCCCGAAGCGCGCAACGCGCTCAGCGGGGAGCTGATTTCCGCGCTGTACCGGGAACTGCTCGCCATCGACGCCGACGACGACGTGCACGCGGCGGTGCTCACGGGCGCGAACCCGGCCTTCTGCGCGGGCCTGGACCTCAAGCAGGCCGCGCGCGAGGGGCAGCGCTATTTCGACCGGTTCCGCACCGAGGACTGCATCAACCAGGTCGGCCGCGTCCGCAAACCGGTGATCGGCGCGGTCAACGGCGCCGCGTTCACCGGTGGCCTGGAAATGGCGCTGGGCTGTGATTTCCTGCTCGCGTCGGAGAACGCGGCCTTCGCCGACACCCATGTCCGGGTCGGCGTGCTGCCGGGCGGCGGGCTGACCGCGCGACTGCCGCAGCTCGTCGGCCCTGGCTGGGCGCGGCGGATGTCGATGACCGGCGAGGTCGTCACGGCGGCGCTCGCCGAGCGGATCGGCCTCGTGACCGAGGTCGTGCCGGATCGCGAACTTCGCGCTCGCGCGGTCGCGCTGGCGTCGGCGGTCGCCGAGGTCCGGACGCGGGAAATGGTGGCGCTCAAGGGGATCTACAGCGCCGGGACCGCGGTCGTGTTCGGTCCCGCCTTCGACGTGGAGGTGGCGCTGAGCGGGGCACATCGTCCCGATCTCGACGGCCTCGACGAGCGTGCCACGGCGCTGATCGCCCGCAACAGCGACCGTCTCGCGCGGGGGAACGACGCGACCCGTGGATGAGCTCGCCGTCTCCCGGCCGAGGCCGGGCGTGCTCCGGATCGAGATGCGCCGTCCGGACCGGCTCAACGCGATGACCGCCGAGATGGTCGGGCAGTTGCACGGGGCGCTGGACCAGGCCGCTGCCGACCCGGACTGCCGCGTGGTGGTGCTGACGGGTGCGGGCCGCGGCTTCTGTGCCGGCCTGGATCTCGACGGCTACGGCGAGGCTCCGGCGTCGCCGGGCTCGCCCGGAGCCGGCCCCGTGCACCAGGGGCTGAGCACGCAACGGCATATCGCCTCGCTGGTGCAACGGATCCGGCGCCTGCCGCAGCCGGTGATCGCCGCGGTCAACGGCCCCGCCGCCGGTGGTGGTCTCGCGCTCGTCCTCGCCGCGGACCTGCGGATCGGCTCGACGTCGGCGGTCTTCGCGGTGTCGTTCATCAAGGTCGGGTTCTCCGGCTGTGACATCGGCACCTCGTGGCTGCTGCCCCGGATCGTCGGGGCGGGCCGGGCCCACGAGCTGATGCTCACGGCGCGCCGGTTCGGCGCGGACGAGGCGCTGCGCATCGGCCTGCTCGCCGACGCGGTCGCTCCCGCGGAGCTGGAGGCCCGGGTGGACAAGGCGATCGACGATCTGGTGGCCGCGCCGCCGCTGTCGCTCGCGATGACCAAGCAGGGCATGTGGATGGCGCTCGAGACACCGTCCTTCGACGTCGCCGTCGAGTTCGAGAACCGGCAGCAGGTGCTCACCCTGCTGACCGACGACCAGAGCGAAGCCATGCGCGCCTACCGGGACCGCACCCCGCCGGACTACCCGGGACGCTGAGGAAATTGAGCGGTGCGCTCGACTGTGTACAAAACCGTAAGGATATCGGTAAGGTCATCGTCACGATGACCGACACCGGTTGACGACAGCAGCGCTGCTACCGACGGAGGCGATCAGATGAGCGGACGAGCCCTGGTGACCGGTGCCAGCCGCGGGATCGGGAAGGCGATCGCGATCGCCCTCGCCGAGAAGGGATTCGACGTCGCGATCGCCGCGCGCACCCTGCGCAGCTCGGATCCGACGCCCGAGCACACCCAGACCGTGCACAAGCGCGACACCCGCCCGCTGCCCGGCAGCGTGGAGGAGACGGCGGCCGAGGTCCGCGCGGCGGGCCGGCAGGCACTGCCCTTGAAGATGGACCTGACCGACCTGGATTCGGTCGAGGCCGCGGTAGCGCAGCTGCTCGCCGAGTGGGGCGGCGTCGACGTGGTGGTCAACAACGGCCGGCACATCGGGCCCGGCCTGATGGACAACATCCTCGAGACACCGATCGAGCAGTACCCGCTGTTCCTGATGGCGCACGGCGTGGCCCCCATCCGGATCGTCCAGCTGCTGCTGCCCTCGATGCTCGAGCGGGGTCACGGCACGTTCGTCACGACGAGTTCCGGCGCCGGGTACGACTTCTACCCGGACAGAGCGCGGCCGGGGCTGGGCTACCGGATCGGCAAGGCGGCCGGGCACACGCTGGTCGGCAGCATTCTCGCCGAACACGGTGCCGACGGGATCAGGGCGTTCAACGTCAATCCTGGCTTCGTGCTCACCGAACGCAACTCGCTGGACGTCGACGAGTTCGGGTTCGCGGCGACCGAGGCCGGGCCGCCGGCCGCGGTGGGGGCCGCGGTGGCGTGGCTGGTGACCTCCCCCGAGGCGGACGCCCTGCAGCGCGGCAACATCGATGCCCAGGACATCGCGATCGAGCGGGGCCTGTACCCCGACTGGCGGGTCCCGTCGGCCTGATCGCCGGCCCCGCGGTCTTCCCGTTCGCGGATGGCCGGCGGTCTCGCGTCGCCGCGGCCACTGCGCCGGCCCGATGCGTGATCGGCAGCAGCGGCCGTTGCGGGGTGCGAAGCCCCGCTCAGTACGCCACGGTGAACCGGCGGCGGATGTGCCGCGGTCGCTCGGCCTCGTCGATGACGGCGACGGCGAAGTCCTCCTGCGAGATGCGGCTCTGGCCGGCGTCGTCCAGCAGCAGGTCGTCCGCGCCGATCCGGAACGCGCCCGTTCGGATGCCGGCGTCGATGTTCGCCGCCGGCGACACCGCCGTCCAGCTGAGATCGGTCACCTCGCACAGCCGGCGGAAGGCTTGCAGTGCCGCCGCGGACGTCGGCGGCGCGATGCCACGATCGAGGTTGTGGTCGAAGTAGAGCCGGCCGTCCGGCATCCGGAGGCTCCCGGCACCGACCACCACGATGAGCCGCGCCACGCCGGACCGCCGTGCGGCGTCGAGGACCTGGTCGATGTCGTTCTCGTTCCACCGCACGCTCACGATCACCAGGTCATGACCGGCCACGGTCCGGCCCAGCAGCTCCGGATCCCGCGTGGACGCCGCGCGCGGCGTCAGGTTCGCCGCTGTGGGCAGTCGTTCGACGTGGCGCACCACCCCGGTCACCGCATGTCCGCGCGCCAGCGCTTCGTCGCGGATACGTGCCCCGATGTTCCCGCTCGCACCGACAAGGGCAATGGACAGCCGGTTGCCGGCCGCCGTGCTCGTGACGTCGCCGCGATCTCCATGCATACATGGACAGTACTACCGCTGAGTTGCGGGCCTGGTACGCAGCCCGGATGCGCCGCGGGTCGTGTTGTGGCGGCGCCCTGGCCCCAAAGAATCTAGATTCTCTGCCCAATCCCCGCGGTGGACGGTTGTGCGGCTACTCTGGGCGGAGAGTCGTGTGAGGCGTGGAGGTGTGACTGTGAAGCGGTCGTTGTACGAGGCCGATCATGAGGCGTTCCGGGAGACGGCGCGGGCGTTCATGGAGAAGGAACTCGTTCCGCGCCATGCCGAGTGGGAGGCCGCCGGGATCGTCTCGCGCGACATGTTCCGGGCGGCGGGCGCTCAGGGGCTGATCGGGACGGCGGTTCCCGAGGAGTTCGGTGGGGGTGGCACACCGGACTTCCGGTTCAACGCCGTACTCGTCGAGGAGATCATGCGGGCCGGGGTCGCGGGTTCCGGCGCCTGCCTGACGTTGACGAACGACGTGTGCCTGCCGTATTTCCTCGACCTGGCCACCGACGAGCAGAAGCAGCGGTGGCTGCCCGGCATCGTCTCCGGCGAGCTGGTGACGGCGATCGCGATGACCGAGCCGGGCACTGGGTCGGACCTCGGCTCGATCGCGACCACCGCCCGCCGCGATGGCGACCACTACGTCGTCAACGGCGCGAAGACGTTCATCACCAACGGGATCAACTCCGACCTGGTCATCACCGCGGTCAAGACCGATCCTTCCCTGAAGCACAAGGGAATGAGCCTGCTGGTCATCGAGCGGGGGATGGCGGGCTTCGAGCGGGGCCGCAATCTGGACAAGCTCGGCCAGCACGCGCAGGACACCGCGGAGCTGTCGTTCACCGACGTGCGGGTGCCGGTGGGCAACCTGCTCGGCACGGAGGGCCGCGCGTTCGCGCACCTGGTGGACAGGTTGCCGCAGGAGCGCCTGGGTATCGCGGTGTCCGGCGTGGCCGGTGCGCGGGCCGCGCTCGAATGGACGCTGGCGTATGCCAAGGAGCGCAACGCTTTCGGCCAGCCGATCGGGTCGTTCCAGAACAGCCGGTTCCGGCTCGCCGAGCTCGCGACCGAGGTGGACGTCGCCCAGTCCTTTGTGGACGACTGTGTCCGGGCGCTGAACGCCGGCGAGCTGTCCGTCGTGGACGCGGCGAAGGCGAAATGGTGGTGCACCGAGTTGCAGGGACGTGCGGTCGACACGTGCCTGCAGCTCCACGGCGGCTACGGCTACATGAACGAGTACCCGATCGCCCGCGCGTACGCCGACGCGCGGATCACCCGGATCTACGGCGGCACGACGGAGATCATGAAGGAGGTCGTGGGCCGCGATCTCGGCCTGTGAAGGGCCGGGGCCGGCAGGACCCCTCTCGTCCGTGACGCGTGTCATGGACATTGCCGTAAGAGTACACATAAACTGGCTAAATCTGGATATTCGACTGAGGAGGTTCCGGTGCGCGATGCGGTGATCGTCGAAGCGGTTCGCACCCCGGTCGGCAAGCGCAATGGTGGTCTCTCACCCGTGTCGCCCGCCGACTTGTCCGCCCACGTGCTCAAGGCGCTGGCCGAGCGCGCCGGAATCGATCCAGCGCTCGTCGACGACGTCGTCTGGGGGTGTGTCGGCCAGGTCGGCGAGCAGGCCATCGACATCGCGCGCAACGCCGTGCTGTCCGCGGGCTGGCCGGAGAGCGTGCCGGGCACCACGGTCGACCGGCAGTGCGGGTCGTCGCAGCAGGCGGTGCACTTCGTGGCGGCCGGCGTGATCAGCGGGCAGTACGACCTGGCCGTCGCGGGCGGCATCGAGTCCATGAGCCGCGTGCCGATGGGCTCGTCGACGAACGGAGCATGGCCGTTCGGGGAGGGCTTCCGCGCCCGCTACAACGGGATCGCCCCCAACCAGGGACTCGGTGCCGAGATGATCGCCGAGCGGTGGGGCTTCTCGCGCACGCAGGTCGACGAGTTCAGTGCGGGCTCGCACGAGAAGGCGGCCCGTGCCCAGGACGAGGGCCGGTTCGACGCGCAGATCACGCCGGTCGACGCCGAGGGCACCAAGGTGTCGGCCGACGAGGGCGTGCGCCGCGGTAGCTCGGTGGAGACGCTGGCGAAGCTCAAGACCGCCTTCAAGGAGGACGGTGTCATCACCGCGGGCAACAGTTCGCAGATCAGTGACGGCTCGGCGGCGCTGCTCATCACCACGAGCGAGAAGGCCGCGGAGCTGGGCCTGACCCCGATCGTCCGGGTGCACACGGCCGTCCTGGCGGCCGACGATCCGGTGATCATGCTGACCGCCCCCATCCCGGCGACCAAGAAGGCCCTGGAGCGCAGCGGGCTCAAGCTGTCGGACATCGGCGCCTTCGAGGTCAACGAGGCGTTCGCGCCGGTGCCGCTGGCCTGGCTCGCCGAGATCGGCGCGGACCCGGAGCGCCTCAACCCGAACGGCGGGGCGATCGCGCTGGGCCACCCGCTGGGCGGCAGCGGCGCCCGGATCATGACGACGCTGGTGCACCACATGCGGGACAACGGCATCCGCTACGGCCTGCAGACCATGTGCGAGGGCGGCGGCCAGGCCAACGCCACGATCCTCGAACTGCTCTAGGCGCGGACTTTCCCTGCGCCGGGCGGAGAACTCGCGTGGTTCTCCGCCCGACGTCGTTTCGCAGAGCGGCGGAAGGCGCCGCCGTCCGCCCCTTGTCCTGCTCAGGCGCGGAACACGTCGAGTCGCGCGAGGTCGGCGAACTGTGCCCGCAACTGCTCGACGGCGTCGGACTTCGTGGCCACCGACCGGATGACGGCGAGGCGCATCTGCGCGAGCAACGTCGCCGCGACCGTCTCCGCGGCGGGGTCGTCGGCGGGCACACCCAACCGGGGCGCGAGCGCGGCGGCGAGCCACTCGGCGCCCTCGGCGGTCAGCTGGTCCATCATCGTCGTGAGCCGCGGGTCGGCGAGGACGATCGGCATCAGCGTCCGGGTACGCTCGGTGAACCGGCCGCCGGCGACCGCCTCCCAGGCGGCCAGAAACGCCTCGGCCACCGTCTCGTCCGCGGGGCGTTTGCGTAGCTCGGCGGCGATCTCGTGGCCGCCTTCGCGAAAGAGCGGCCGCAGCACGTCCTCCTTGTTCGGGAAGTGCCGATGGAAGGTCCGCACCGAGATGCCGGCGGCCTCGGCGAGTTCGGCCACGGTCGCCCGCCCCTGGCGCCGCGCCAGGACGGCCGCGGCGGCGTGCGAGACCGCGACGAGGTCGACCGTCGGCCGGCCTCTCCGTCCACCGGCACCCACTCGCGTCACCACCACCCAGCCACTGTACGGGCCGCGAGTTTCGCGCTGCCTCTGGCGATCCGCGGCTGACGTGTGCATTATGGCAGAAACTGCCAAAAAGAGCGGGGTCGTCGCCCGACGCCCGCACCGATCAGCCAAAGGGGCCTGAAATGGGAAATCTGGACGGCAAAGTCGCGGTCATCTCCGGGGCGGCACGGGGGCAGGGGCGTTCGCATGCCGCGCGCCTGGCGTCGGACGGGGCGGACATCATCGCGCTGGACATCTGCCGGGACATCCCGACGATGGACTATCCGAACGCGAGCCGGGCGGATCTCGACGCGACGGTCAAGGAGGTCGAGTCCTTCGGTCGCCGGGCTCTGGCCTATGAGGTCGATGTGCGTGAGGCGTCCAAGGTCAAGGAGGCGGTCGACGCGGGCGTCGCGGAGCTGGGACGGCTCGACATCGTGCTGCCGCAGGCCGGCATCGTGCGCTACGCGAAGCTCGGCTCGATCGAGGAGAACGCCGCGGTCTGGGCCGACATCCTCGCCGTGAACGTGACCGGCTATTTCCATCTGCTGGAGGCGGCCGTCCCGCACCTCATCGAGGGTGGCCGGGGCGGGGTGATCGTGATGACGGGTTCGACCGCGGCCACGCGGCCGACGCCGGGCACGGGCGCCGCGACGGCTTACATCGCGGCGAAGCACGGCGTGGTGGGGATCATGAAGAGCTACGCGCTCGCGCTGGCCAAGCACAACATCCGGGTCAACGTCGTCCATCCGACCGGTGTCGCGTCGGGCATGACGCTCAACGACGCGATGGGCAAGCTGGCGGCGGAGGCGGCGGCCGGGGAAGCCAGTGACGACAACTGGATCGCGAACTCCAGGAACCTGCTGGACGTCGAGTTGCTGCAGCCCTCCGACATCACCGACGCCGTCGCGTTCCTGGTGTCCGACCAGGCGAAGTGGATCACCGGTGAGGAGATCAAGATCGACGCGGGCTTCTCGTTGCTCTGACCGCCCAACCCCGAGCGAACGGATGGTAAAGATGAGTGATGCCAACGCAACGTTGCCTTCAGGCGCGATGCTCATCGGCGATGAATGGGTCAAGGACACCTCGGGCGGCACCTACGAGCACATTTTCGCCGCGACCGGGCGCCCCAATGCCGAGATCGCGGTGGCCGGAGCCGAGGAGGTCGATCGTGCGGTCGGCAGCGCGTGGGCGGCGCAGCGGGAGTGGATCAGCTGGACGGTGGACCAGCGGCGGGATGCCCTGATCCGGCTGGCCGATCTCGTGCACGAGCACACCGACGAGCTGACGGCGATCAACACCCACGACTACGCCGTGCCGGTCCTGGTGAGCCCCGCGCACCCGAACCAGCTGGAGCGGTTCCTGCGCTACTACGCCGGCTGGGTCGACAAGGGTGTCGGGACGGCCAGTCCTGTCTCGCAGAGCCATGACCTGATGTCCATCGAACGTGAGCCCTACGGCGTCGTCGCGGTGATTCTGCCGTGGAACGGGCCGTTGTTCGTGATCGGCATGAACGTCGCGCCGGCGCTGGCCGCGGGCAATGCCGTGGTGATCAAGCCGCCGGAGCTGGCGCCGCTAGGTCCGCTGCGGTTCGGTGAGCTGTGCCTGGAGGCGGGCTTGCCGCCGGGCCTGGTCAACGTGGTCACCGGTGACGCCGAGACCGGCGACCTGGTGGTGCGGCACCCCGGTATCCGCAAGATCCACTTCACCGGCGGCGGGGGCATCGCACAGAAGATCACGGTGGCGGCCGCGGAGAACCTCACTCCCGTCGCGACCGAACTCGGTGGCAAGTCGGCCAACATCATCTTCGCCGACGCCGACATCCAGGCCGCCGCGGGACTCGCCGCGTTCCAGGGACCGCTGGGACAGAGTGGGCAGAGCTGTGCGTGCGGCAGCCGGATCCTGGTGCAGGACAGCATCTACGACGAGTTCATGCAGCAGTTCGTCGCCATCGTCGAAGGCGCCACAGTGGGCGATCCGTTCGACCCGTCCGTGGTCGTCGGGCCGGTCATCAGCCAGCCGGCGATGGAGCGCATCCTTGGCGTCATCGACCAGTCGGTCGAGCAGCGGATGGGGCGGCTGGTCACGGGTGGGAAGCGTCTCGGTGGTGACCTTGCCGATGGCTACTACATCGCGCCGACCGTGTTCGAGGGCGTTGCCAACGACACCCCGCTCGCGCGGATCGAGACGTTCGGCCCGGTCGTGTCGGTGATGCGGTTCTCCGAGGAAGCCGAAGCCGTCCGCATCGCCAACGACACCCCGTTCGGGCTGAACGCCTTCCTGTCCACCACCAATCTGAACCGCGCCAACCGGGTGGCCCGGCAGCTCGAAGCCGGCTCGGTCTGGGTGAACGCGCCCAGCGACATCACCCCGCAAGGCCCCTACGGTGGATACAAACAAAGCGGTGTCGGGCGCGCCGGCGGCCTCGAAGGACTCCACGAATTCATGCAGGTCAAGATGATCCGGTACGGCATGCCGGCCTGATCCGCTCGAGGGCACCGCTTCTCCCTCCCCGCGGGGCCGCCAGGATGGTCCGGGCGGCCCCGCGGTCCGCGGCTACCGATACCGCTCTGTCAACCGGGTCACGAGGATTGACACGCGCCCGGCCCCTCGGGAATGTTGGGTAGAAAGATGACACTCTTTCGTCATCGCCGATGATCGAGTCTTGGGGGCGGCCCATGAGCGCAGCGAGTGCCCGGCAGCAGGTACCTGTGACCGCGTTGGGCGGGCTGCGCGTCGTGGATCTGTCCGGTTCCCTGGCGGGCGCGCTGACGGCGATGATCCTGGGTGACAACGGCGCGGACGTTGTCGACGTGGAGCGCCCTGGCGGGAACCCGCTGCGCGCGTGGCCCGCTTACCAGATGTGGCACCGCGGGCATCGCAGCGTCGTCGCGGACCTGTCGGCCGCGACGGGCGTGCGGCGGGTGCGTGACCTGGCCGCGGGTGCCGACGTGGTGGTGCAGGACTGGCGGCCGGGCGTGGCGCGACGGCTCGGCGTCGACCACGCGCGGCTCGCGGCGGACAATCCCGGCCTGGTCACCTGCGCGATCACCGGATTCGGTACGCAGGGCCCGTTCGCGCGGCTGCAGGGCTACGACGCTGTGGTCGCGGCGAAGTCCGGCTTCTTCACGATCGGCGACCGGCCGAAGTTCTCGCCCGTGCCCGTCGCCAGCTTCGCGGCCGCGAACGGTGCCCTGCAAGGGATTTTCGCGGCGCTCTACCAGCGCGAGACGTCCGGGCGCGGGCAGCTCGTCGAAACCAGCCTGGTACAGGGCCTTACCGCGTACGACCTCTACGACTGGCTCGAGCCGCAGGTGCCGCCGGATCGGCTCGTCCGGACGCACGCGCCGACCGGGAGGTCGACGATCTATCCGGTGATCTCCGGGATCTCGGCGTTCACCAAGGACGGTCGCTGCGTCCAGTTCGGCAACTTCCTTCCGCACCAGCTCGCCGCGTTCCTGCGGGCGACCGGGCTGGAGAAATGGTATGCCGAACACGGGGACGGGCCGGTGGAGCAGGTGACGGCCGTCGCCCGGCGTCGCATCAGCGAGCGGACCTGGCAGGAATGGGAGGTCGCGTTCGCCGCCGAGGGGGACGTGGCCGCCGAACCGTACCGGACCGCGGAGGAATCGAGCCGCCACCCGCAGCTCGTGCACAACGGTGAGGTGGTCGAACTCGAAGATCCGGTCTACGGGCCGACCCGCCAACTCGGTCCCATGGTCACGCTGGCCGGTACTCCGGCGAGGATCGCGGCCGGCGCGCCGGAACCGGGCGAGCACGATGCGACCGCCGCGTTCCCGCCGCGCGGAGAGGTCCCGCGGGCCGCGGTGGCGGGCGCGCCGCTGGCCGGGGTGACGGTGCTCGAGCTCGCGTCGTTCTACGCCGCCCCATTCGGCCTCGCGCTGATGGCCGACCTCGGCGCGCGCGTGATCAAGGTCGAGGCGGTCACCGGTGACCCGCACCGCTCGCAGAGCGGCGTACGTGAGCTGGCGGGTGTGAAAGGCTTGCAGGGCAAGGAAAGCGTCGCCGTCGACGCGAACGTGCCGGAGGGGCTGGAGATCATCCGGCGGCTCGTGCGCCGGTGCGACATGGTGATGCGCAACTTCCGGCAGGGCGCCACCGAGCGGATGGGCATCACGTACGAGTCGCTCGCCGGTGCGAACAAGGATCTCATCTATCTTTACGCGGCCGCCTACGGCAGCAGCGGACCGGCGGTCGCGCGGCCGGCCTACGCGCCCACGATCGGGGTCGGCGTCGGCCATCAGGCGATGCAGCTGGGCTGGACGCGGGCTTTCGACGGCGTGCCCCCGGTGGCCGGCCCGGACGACGCGGTGGTGCGCGGCGAACAGGCGAGCACCGGGCAAGCGCATCCGCTGGTGAACGCCGACGCCGGTGCCGCGCTCGCCGTCGGCACCGGCATGCTGCTGGCGTTGCTGGCGCGCCGGCGCACCGGGATCGCGCAAGCCGCGCAGACGACGATGTTGTGCTCCAACGCCTACGCCGTCTCGGCGGACTTCTTCAGCTTTTCCGGCGTGCGCCCGGGCCGGACCTTGGACGACGAGGCCAACGGGCTCAGCGCGCTGTACCGGCTGTATCCGGCGTCGGAGGGCTGGGTGTTCCTGGCCGTCTGCACCGAGACCGAATGGGACCGCTTCGCACGGTGCCTCCGGGACGCGACGAGCGGGCGGCTGGATCTGGCGGCGGACTCCCGGTTCTCGTCGGCGGAGCCCCGGCGGGCACACGACGACGAGTTGTGCCAGGCGCTGGCCGCCGAACTGGCGAGCCGCCCGGCGGGGGAGTGGGAGGCGCTGTTCACCGCGCGGGACGTGGCGTGCGTGGAGGTGTCCCGGGAGCACTTCTCGCGGTTCACCGTCGAGCACGAAGCCATGCACGCCAACGGATTCGTCGGCGAGGTCGAGCACCCGATGTTCGGCAGGCACCGGCGGCACGGCGCGATCGTCGAGCTGAGCGACTCGCCGGCCGAACTCGGTGCGGCGTCCGTCATCGGCCAGCACACCCGCGCGGTGCTCACCGAGATCGGCTACAGCGAGGCCGAACTGGCCGACTTGCGGGCTCGCGGAGTCATCGCCATGCCCGAGGCCTGACGGTCCGTTGTGGACGGAAACGGCCGGATGACGGGACGCTCGGTCTGAAATACAGGGGCGTCGTCGCCGGTGCGGGTCAGCCGCTCGTGAGCGCGTCGACGATGGTGCGCCCGCCGTGGGTCTCGGCGACCCGCTCGGCGACGCTGAGCATCCGGCCCCGCCAGAAGTCCGCGGCCTTGTCGCCCTCCCCGGCGGCGACCAGCCGCATCGCCCCGCGGACCGACTCGCCCGCCGACTGGATCCGGCCCGGCGTCTCGCGGATCGTATAGGCGATGATCTCCTGCCGGACGAGCTCGGTGAGGGTGCCGTAGAGCAGCCGCAGCGTGCGGTTCCCGGCGAGGAGCACGCCGTCGGGCTGCAGGAGCAGAGCGAGGTAGCGGGCGGCGACCGTGACGTCGGGGCGCTTCACGCGGGCGCCGCCGTGCGCGCCGCGGCGGATCGTGATGAGCTGCTCGGATTCGAGGATGCGGAAGGCTTCGCGCAGCGACGAGCGCGAGACGCCGAACTGGCTGACGAGTTCGCTCTCGCTGGGCAGCGCGGCGCCTTCCGGGATCTCGCCGCGCACGATCTGGGCGCGGATGGTGCTCGCGAGGACCTCCGCGGTCTTGGGCACGTGCACGCGCTCCATCGCGCCCGCCCGGACGTTCTCAGCGGTGGACACCGCGTCCTACCGAAAATTGCGTTTTCAGTACAATGCCATGGGGGATGGTTGTCAACCACGTGACCATGTGGCTGAGAGCACAAGCCGGCCGGGATCTGCACACGATCTACACTCAGCAGGTTCACATAAGGTGTAATCAGTGGATTTGTATATGGGATTCGCTCGCCTTCCGAGCCGCAATCCGGAGGAAACACGATGACTGGCCCACGGCGCTCGCTGCCTTTGCTGACAGACCTGCCGGAGGCGCCGCGCAATCCACATTCGGGGACGCCGCCGCGCGCGGACGGCTCGGTCCGGCGCACGGGCCACTGGAACATGACGTGGCCGGACGGCCTCGCCGCCGGGATGCGGATCGACGCCGCGGCGCGGGACCTGGTGACCCGCCACGACGGTGCGGCGGCACCGCCACGCGAGGCCCGGCTGCACGTGCGGGTCGACCCGGCCCGCAAGCTGCGATCCCTGGAAAGCCGTCCCGAACTGCCGCGATTGCAGTCCCTGATCGGGCAGGGCGGGGGGAGCGGCTACCGCGCCCGGCTCCAGGAGCTGATTCCGGACGAGATGACGGCGGGCACGCTCACCCATTTCCTGCTCGACGACATGCCCGGCGTGACGCTCGTCGGCCCGTTCGCCTGGCGGCTCTGGCCGGACGCCCTCGAGCGGCTCGCCAGTGCCGGCCGGCGTCGCGGACCGGGGTACGACATGACGGACATCTGCTCCGGTTTCCGCGGGGACGGCGTGCCGATCCAGCGCATCAAGAACGGCGAGGACCCCCGGCACAACCTCGTGCCCGCGTTCGACCTCGCCGCGCCGGAGGATCCGCTGGCCTGGCACGAGATTCCCGGCCCGCCGGGGGACGCGCCGATGTTGCGGCGCCGTCGCCGGGTCGACGTCGTCGACGGCCCGCGGATCCGCGTCGACTCCGTCTTCCGGGACAGCATGTGGAGTCCCGAGGGCGTCGAGACGGTGGTGCACGAGTACGGCGTGCACGCGGTGGTCGACCGGGAGACGATGCGGCTGGTCTCCATCATGGCCGACCCACGGGTGTTGCCGTTCCCCACGTGCCCGGCCGCGGCCGCCAACGTCGACCTGCTGACGGGGGAGCCGATGTCGTCGCTGCGGCACCGGGTGCTGGAGCTCGTCGTCGGCACCGACGGCTGCACGCACCTCAACGACGCGTTGCGCGCACTCGCCGAGGTGCCGGTCCTCATCGGGCAACTCGGCCGGACGGAGTGACGGCGCACACCGGATCGTGGGCGGGCGCCGGCTATATGGTGCATTCACCGATCCGACCAAAAGTAGGCAGACCCCGAGCAGCGCGTAACCGTTGCTCCGCAAGCCGGACAGCCGTGACTGTGGTCGGATTGGTAACGAACGGCACAGTAAGGGCGGATGCGGTGTGCGCCCGGTGCGAAAGGAGCCTCACTTGAGCGTGATCGATGAATTCCGGGAATTCCTCGACGAGCATTTACCCCCGTTCCGCGCGAAGTGGGGGGACCAGCCGACCTTCGAGGGGCTGCTGGCGTGGCAGCGGACGATGCAGACCGGCCGGTGGGTCGCGCCGCAGTGGGCTGAGGAACACGGCGGCCGGGGCCTGGACGTCGTGACCGCGCTCGCCTGCTCGGAAATGCTCGCCGTGCGCGGCGCGCCGCGCACGGCGGGGATCTTCGGTGTCGCCAACGTCGGCCCGACGATCGCGCAGTGGGGTACGCCCGAGCAGCGTGAGCACCTGCCGCGCATCCTCGAGGGCAGCGAACTGTGGTGCCAGGGCTTCAGTGAACCGGGCGCGGGTTCGGACCTGGCGGGACTGCAGACCCGCGGGGTGGTGGACGGCGACGACCTGGTCGTCAACGGCCAGAAGATCTGGACCTCCGACGGCATGCGTGCCCACTTCATGCAGCTTCTGGTGCGCACCGACCCGGCGGCGCCCAAGCACCGCGGAATATCCGCGATCCTCGTGCCGCTCGACACCCCAGGGATCGAGCGCAGGCCGATCCGGCAGATCACCGGCGAGTCCGAGTTCGCCGAGGTCTTCTTCACCGACGTGCGCGTCCCGATGAAGAACCTGCTCGGCCCGCTCAACGAGGGCTGGAAGGTCACGATGACCACGCTCGGCCACGAGCGCACCGGCGTCGTCACCCAGGCCTCGGCCATCCAGCGCGAGGTCGAGGAGATGCTCGGCTCGGTGCGCTTCGACAGGACCGGCCGCGAGCTCGACCCGCTGCTGCGCGACGAACTGATGCAGCGCTACGTCGAGGGCAAGATCGTGGGCGTCCTGGGGCAGCGTTCGCTGGCGTCCATCAAGGCGACCGGCCAGCCCGGCGCCGAGCAGTCGATCATCAAGCTGGAGTGGAGCCTGCTCAACCAGCGGCTCGCCCGCACCCGCCTCGCGCTGGCCGGCGCGGACGCCGTCGCCGCTGTGGATCCCCACGTCGCGACGGGCTACCTGCGGTCCCGCTCGGCGACGATCGCGGGCGGCACGACCGAGATCATGAAGAACATCCTCGCGCAGCGAGTCCTCGGACTTCCCGCCTGACCCACCTCTGGAGATCTCATGGAGCACGATCTGTCCCCGGAAGCCAATGAGCTCCGGGACACGGTGCGCGCGTTCCTCGAACGCCGCTCACCCGAAGCCGCGGTCCGCCAGGTCGTCGAGACCGGTGCGGGCCGGGACGCCGAAGTCTGGGCGCAGATGGCCGGGCAGCTCGGCCTGCAGGGGCTGCTGGTTCCCGAGTCCCTTGGCGGCCAGGGCACGACGTTCGTCGAAATGGCCGTCGTGCTGGAGGAAACGGGCAGGGCGCTGCTGCCGGGGCCGTTCCTGTCCAGTGCGGTGCTCGCGGTGACGGCGCTCAATGCCGCCGGCGAGGACGCGCGAGCGGCGGAACTGCTCGGCGGGATCGCGGCCGGCGACACGATCGCCACGGTGGCGTTCTCCGACGGCCTGCTGTGCAAGCCGGACGAGTCCACGGTGATCGCGACCCCGTCGGGCGAGGGCTGGGAGCTCAACGGCCGCGTCGAGGTCGTGCTCGACGGGCAGGCCGCCGACACCCTGCTGGTCGTCGCGCCGGCCGGGTCCGGGCTCGGGCTGTTCGCCGTCGACGCCGGTGCCGAGGGCGTCGAGCGGGAGCCGCTCACCGTCCTGGACCTGACGCGGCAGGCGGCGCGGGTCGAGTTCGCGGGAGCCCGCGCGCAGCGGATCGGCGGCGACTTCACCGGAGGCCAGCGGGAGGTGCTCGCCGTCGGCGCGAGCGCGATGGCCGCCGAGGCCGCCGGCGCCACCCAGCGGGTGCTGGAGATCGCCGTGGAGTACGCCAAGGTCCGCGAGCAGTTCGGCCGGCCGATCGGCTCCTTCCAGGCCGTCAAGCACCTGTGCGCGGACATCTTCGCGATCGCGGAGTCGGCGACGGCGGTGGCGCGCCACGCCGCGGGTGCCATCGCGGCGGGAGACGACGGTGTGGCGGCCGCGAGCCTCGCCAAGGCCTACACGAGCGACAACTGCATGAACGCCGCCGAGATGGCGGTCCAGGTGCACGGCGGCATCGGCTTCACCTGGGAGCACCCGATCCACCTGTACGTACGCCGGATGACCGCCGCTGCACAGTACTTCGGCGGCTCCGGCTACCACCGGACGAAGCTGGCCGGGCTGCTCGGTCTCACCGCCGGATCGCTCGGCGAGCCCGCCCCGGCAGGTGTGCCCGCGCCGGTGTCCTGAACCGCCTGCTTTTGGTCGGATTAGCAACATGGCCCGGTATTACCGGCCCGGCCAAAGCAGGCAGACCCGCGCAGCCGGAACCCGGCGGTTCGACGCCTCGTCGCCCACGTCCTGGGCGGCGAGGCGTTTTTTTGATCTCGGGCGCACGCCGCGTGCGGCGGGGGCTCCGTGGCGCCTGGACGTAGTTAGATGAGTGGTTTACATGGCTGGATGCGCCTGATAGGACTGTTGTTGACTGCCATGCCGATGCTCGATGGAGAGTGGTGTGCCGTGCGAACTCGTGCTGCGAGAGTGACGCCGGCACCCTTGTGGGGCACGCAGGCGGCCCTCCCGAGAGCGAGCGCGATTCGTGCGCGGAACCGATGATCGCGAATCTGGTGGAGTCCGATGTGGAGGCGGCTCGTTTCCGTCTGGCCGGCTGAGGTTCCGTCACACCTGTTTTCCCTGTCCTGCAATGGAGGAGGATCTGGAGTGATGAGTGGTCCGTTGGAGGATCTGCGTGTGGTGGAGATTTCGGACACGCTGACGGGTGCGCAGGCGGGGCAGTTTTTCGCGGATTTGGGTGCGGAGGTGGTGGTGGTGGAGCCGCCTGGGGGGAGCAGGTTCCGTGGGGAGGCGGTGTTTCCGTTTCTGGCTCGGGGGAAGAAGAGTGTGGTGCTGGATTTGCATGAGCGGGCGGATGCGGGGGTGGCGTGGGGGTTGGCGGGTGAGGCGGATGTCCTCATCACCACGTTGCGGCCGGTGACGTTGGAGCGGTTCGGGCTGGGTTATGGCGGGTTGTCGGTGGTGAATCCGCGTCTGGTGTATGGGTCGGTGACGGGGTGGGGGCGGAGTGGGCCGTTGCGGGATGCGAAGGGTTATGAGGGGTTGGTGTTGGCGAAGCTGGGGGTGAATGCGACGGGGTTCGGGCGGGCGTCGGCGCGTCCGGGTCCGACGTTTTCGCCGGTGCCGTATGCGTCGTGGAGTGCGTCGCAGGCGGTGTTGCAGGGGGTGTTCGCGGCGTTGCGGGAGCGGGAGGGTAGTGGGGTGGGGCAGTTGGTGGAGGTGAGTTTGGCGCGGGCGTTGTCGGGGCAGGATCCGTGGAATCAGGCGAATGCGGCGATCGCGCAGCGGTTCCCGGATGCGTTTCATGTGGAGCCGCCGGTGTCGGAGGAGGGGGTGCCGAACTATACGTTCACGTTTTTGTTGTTGGTGGCGATTACCCGGGATGGGCAGTGGTTGCAGTTTTCGCAGGTGCAGCCGCATTTGTTCCGGGCGTTTATCCGGGCGTGCGGGTTGGAGTGGATGTATGAGGACCCGGAGTGGAAGACGTTGCCGGATTTTGAGGATGTTCCGCGGCGGATGCGGTTTTGGGACATGCTGCTGACGGAGGTGCGGAAGAAGACGCTGGCGGAGTGGCAGGAGGTGTTCGACCGGGATCCGAACGTGTTCGCCGAGATCTACCGGCGGGGCAGTGAGGTGCTGCACCATCCGCAGATGGTGCACGGCCGCCACACGGTCACCGTCGAGGACGCGGAGCGGGGCCCGGTGCTGCAGCCGGGCCCGCTGGCGCAGCTGTCGGGCACCCCGGCGGTGCTGAAGCGGGGTGCGCCGCGGTTGGATGAGCACGGCGCCGAGCTGCGGGCCCGCGCCGCCCAGGTGCGGCCCGCCGGGGTGCGGTCGGCGCCGGCCACCACCACCGCCGCCACCGGTGACGCCGGTGGTGGCGCGGCCAGCGGGGGGTTGCCGTTGGCGGGGGTGACGGTTCTGGAGTTGGGCACGTTTTATGCGGCGCCGTTTGGGTCGACGATGCTGACCGATCTGGGGGCGCGGGTGATCAAGATTGAGCCGACTACTGGGGAGCCGATGCGGGTGATGCAGCCGTTCCCGGAGGCGGGGGCGTTGAAGGTGTTGCAGGGTAAGGAGTCGGTGGCGGTGGATCTGGCCTCCCCGGAGGCGGGGGAGATCCTGGAGCGGATCGCGGGCACGGCGGATCTGGTGTTGTGTTCGTTTCGGGCCGGGGTCGCCGAGCGGCTGGGGGTGGGGGCGAAGGACCTGCTGGCGCGGCATCCGGATCTGTTTTATCTCGATGCCCCCGGTTATGGGGTGGATGGGCCGTATGGTCACCGGCCGGCGTTCGCGCCGACGATGTCGGCGGGGGCGGGTCTGGTGATGCGCACCGCGGCTACCCTGGTCGCCCAGGACCACACCGACGATCTGGCGGTGTTGCGGGGCCGGTCGTTGCAGTTGTCGGCGGCGGGTACGAGTTCGGCGACCCAGCCTGATGGGATCGCGGCGTTCGCGGTGGCCACGACGCTGGCGTTGGGTGCTTATCTGCGGAGTCGGGGGGTGGCGGGGCAGCATGCGTTGACCACGATGTTGAACTCGTGTGCCCACGCCCTGTGTGAGGACGCGATCGAGTATGCGGGCCGCCCGGCCGCCCCCACCCCGGACCCGGAGGGCTTCGGCTATGGCCCGCTCTACCGGCTGTATGAGACCGCGGAGGGGTGGGTGTTTCTGGCCGCGCCCACACCTCGTGACTGGGCGGTGTTGACCGCGCAGCCGGGTTTCGCCGGGCTGGCCGGGGATCCGCGCTTTGCCGACGCGGCGGCGCGGGCGGGCCACGCCGGTGCGTTGACCGCGGCGTTGTCGGGGGTGTTCGCCACCCGCCCGGCCGCCGACTGGGAGCGGGACCTGCTCGCCGCCGACCTCGGCTGCGTGGTGGCCGACACCCGGACCCCGGAGGAGAACTATCTCGGCGAGTTCGGGCGGCGGCACGGCTACCTGGCTACCGTGCACAGCCCGATCCTGGAGGACTATCCCCGGGTCGGGCCGCTGATCGGGTTGTCCCGGTCGGCCACCACCGCCACCGCCGGCTGCACGCTGGGTGAGCACACCGAGGCGGTGCTGCGTGAGCACGGCTACGACGAGGCCACCATCGCCGATTTCGCCGCCCGCGGCGTCATCACCACCACCTGATACCCGTCCGTCACCCTCGAGGGAGGAAACGATCATCATGGTGATTCCCAAGAAGATCTGGGCGAACTCCGGTGATTCGCATTTCGTCGAGCCGCCGGATCTGTTCCAGCAGCGGCTGCCCAGGGCGCTGGCGCAGCGGATGCCCACCAGTGAGAAGTTCGACGGTTACGAGATCATCACGGTGGATGGGCAGCGGTTCAAGCGGAACATGCCCAAGCCGGGGAATACCGGGGAGACGTTGGGGGAGATCGTGGCGAAGCGGGCGCCGGGGGCGAACGACCCGGCCCTGCGGTTGCGGGACCTCGACGAGGAAGGGATCTGGGCGGAGGTGACGTTTCCCTCGATCGGGATCTGGGCCAGCTCGATCACCAGCCGGGATCTGATGGCGGCCGGGGTGCGGGCCCTCAACGACTGGGCCAAGGAATACATCATGGACGCCTCCCCCCGGCTGGTGCCGACGGCGTCGGTGTCGCTGCTGGATGTGCAGGATGCGGTGGCCGAGGTGCGGCGCTGCGCCGAGTTGGGGTACCGGGCGGTGTTTCTGCCCACCGCGGTGCCGCCGGGGCAGAAACCGTATCACTACATCGACTACTGGGACCCGCTGTGGACCGCGCTGGAGGAGAGCAACCAGGTGCTGGCCTTCCACATCGGCACCGAACCCGTGGACGCCGACAAGGGCTTCGGGCAGGTCTTCCGCGGACCCGGTGGTGCGGTGCTCAACTACACCCAGACCACCTTCGGTGGGCAGATCGCCACCATGCAACTGATCACCTCCGGCGCCCTGGACCGCCACCCGGGTCTGCGGGTCCTGGTATCCGAGGGCGGGGCCACCTGGGGCCCGTTCCTCGGGGACCGGATGAACGAGGGCTACCGCCAGCACGGCATGTACGTGCGGCCACAACTATCGAAACCCCCCAAACAATTCCTCTACGAGCAGGTCTATGCCTCCTTCCAGCACGACGCCTCCGCCGTCGGCGCCATGCAACACCTCGGCTGGAACAACGTCATGTGGGGCAGCGACTACCCCCACCTGGAAGGCACCTACGGACACACCCAGAAAACACTCCACGAACTCTTCCACGACACCCCCGAACCCATCCGACACCGCATCACCATCGGCGCCTTCCACGACCTCTTCCCCGAAACCGGCCAACCACCCCCAGACGAATACTGAGGCAACC
>DASZUO010000083.1:0-6909 GCA_035547575.1 Amycolatopsis sp.
CCCGCCGAGGTGGTCCGCGATGCCCCCGGCGAGCGTCGACTTGCCCGACGCGGGCAGCCCGCCGACGAGCACCAGCCGCACCACGCCCTCGCGCAGGTGACGGAGGGCGAGTTCGGCGCAGGTGCGGGCGAGCGGCGCGGCGCTCTCGTCGCCCTGGTCATGCCGGAGGCACGCGACCTTTACGCGCACGAATGCGCGATAGGCGAGATAGTGGTGGCGCAGCGCGGGCGGTGCCGGGTCGCCGGAGAGGGCGATGTAGCGGTCGAGCAGTTCCTTGGCCAGCTCTGGCGCACCGAGTCGTTCCAGGTCCATGGCGAGGAACGCGACATCGTCCAGCCCGTCAAGGTTGCGGAGGCGGTCGTCGAATTCGAGGCAGTCCAGCACGCGGGGCCCGTCGTCGAGGCAGAAGATGTCGTCGGCGAGCAGATCACCGTGCCCGTCCACGATATGCCCGGTCGCGATCCGGCGGTCGAACAGCGGTGCGCGGCCCGTGAGGAACTCCTCGGTGAGGTGTTCTATCTCAATCGCGGCGGCCTTGTCGAGCACGGTGCCGTGAAAGGGGCGGACCTGGGCGAAGCTGGCGCGCCACCGATCGCGGATCGCGTCGCGCGAACCCTGCGCGGACACCTCCGGTCCGCGTTCGGCACGCTCGTGGAAATGGGCTATCAGCTGCGCCAGGTCCTCGATCACCTGCGTCAGCGGCTCACCCCGGCTGACCAAGGTCGACAGCCTGCGTTCCTCCGGCATCCGGCGCATCACAACGAGGTGGTCGCACACCCGACCGTCCGGCCCCGTCACGTCGGCGACACCGAAATACACATCTGGTGCGAGCCTGCGGTTGAGTGCGACTTCCTTGTGGCACACCGCCTCTCGCTCGTGCCGGCTGGTGAAGTCGAGGAACCCGAAATCGACCGGTTTCTTGAGCTTGTAGGCGGAATCGCCGATCAGGAACACAGCGCCGATGTGGGTTTCATGCACCCTTACCCAATCCTCCATGAGGCGATGCTCGCCGCCCACGTCGTCGCGCTGGAAGGGCCCAAGGTCACCCGAGGGGTTCCCCTTGGGCTCTGACCGCTCCGCGCCACTGCCCGGCCGTTTTGCGAGGCAGGTCGTTTCAGCTTTGATCCGGATGCAACAAGCAGTCGGCGCGACGCAGCACGGCCGACCGGACGCTGGAAACCGGAGATCGGTCGCCGGAACACGCGGCTCGGCGTCCGCCAGGCGCTCAACACAGCACTGGCGAGGTCCGACCAACGGGGTGCTCGGCCACGCTGATTGCCGCTTAGAACGGGCGGTTGGCCACCGCCCATCCTGACCCTTGCTTCTGGCGCTGATCTTGTGAAGCGTGTCGTCGTGGAGGGCCCGGCCTGCAACCACCTCATACCGAAGCGGTCACCCACACCGTCTAGAACAAGCCTTTTCGGCGAGCAGCGAGTACTGCTTCCCGTCGATTCCGGACGCCGAGCTTCCGGTAGGTACTGCGCAGGTGTGTCTTGAGCGTGTTCACGGAGATGTTGAGTGTCTGCGCCAGTTCTCGGGTCGTCGCGGGGGTAGGTAGTTCCTTCAGCAGTTGGCGTTCGCGTGGCGTGAAAAAGTGTCCCTCGGGTGTGGGGGCGCGTCTCGTTTTGGTGAGAACCTCGTCGGCGAATGCGTCGGTCCGTCCGAGCTGTCCGGCGCGGCCGGCGAGTAGTTGACGGATCGGCCGCCCGGCGACCGCGAAGGGTCTCAGCGCATGCAGTGGCGCAGCGAGTTCCAGGGCCGCGTCGAGATGCCGTAGCGCGGTAGCCTCACCGCGTTCGCACTGCGCGAGGGTCGCGGCCAGCACAAGCGCGTGCACGCGGTTGACAGGCACCAGATAGGCCACGTCGTCCGCCACGAGGGATTCCATCACGGCGCCCGCCCGTTCGGGGTTAGCCGTGCTGGCCAGTCGTTGTGCCCGCAGCAGCAGAGTTTCGCCCGTCCTGGGGATCAGCACGTTCGCCCGATGTTCGACGGCGACGGCCCAATCCAGATGACCTGCCGACAGCGCGGCGCGGTGCTCGAGCGGTGCGGCCGCGGCGACGAGAGCGGGTTGTACCGGTGCGGACGGCGTGACGTGCGTCCAGGACTCGCGCAGGTTGCCGAGCGAGGCCTCGCGAGACGACGGATCGTCGAGCTCGACTGCCGAGCAGGCCGTCTGCACGGCGAGGCGCACGTTGCGGTCGTTGCTCGGCCTGAGCAGCCCCACCGCACGCCGGGCGTGCATGTGTGCGGTCGCGTCGTCGAGCATGTGGTAGCTGGCCCAGGCGGCGACCGCGTGGGACAAGCACGTCGCGGGGGTATCGGCCAGTCCGTGGTCGGCCGCGTACGTCAGGGCCCGCCGCGCGTCGGCCAGCATCTTCGGGAATTCACAGCCGATCCCGACGAGCGCGGCGAGATGACTCAGGCAATGCAGTGCGGCGTAGCGCCAGTTCCGTTCGGTCGCGAGGCTGAGTGCCTGCGTCAGGGCCTTGCGCGCCATCGGGTACTGGCCGAGCGCGAAATCCGCCGTTGCCTGGTTGACCAGCGCGAGCAGCGTCAGGTCCGGGTAGCGCAGATCAGTGGCCCGTGCGCCCGAGGATGGCGTTGGCAGCGCGCCGCACAACCGGGCACGGTACTGCTCGACGCAGGCCCGTAACTGACGATCTCGCGGCGACCTCCGCTCGCTGGCTTCTTCGCCCAGCCTGGCGAGCCGCCGTTCCGCGCGGTGCTTGTCGCCGACGACAAGCTCGGCCAGTGCCAGCACGAGCCCGGCCGTGGCGCGCTCGGCGACGGACGGCGGCAGGTTGGACGCCAGGCCGCGCAGGTCTTGCGGGTCCAGTCGGATGGATCGGTGTCCTCGGGGCGCTCGGCTGCGAGCCGACGGCTGACCCTGAGCAGGTTCGAGCGGGTCTGGCCGCGGGTGCGCGGTGTCAGCGTCGAGGCCTCGTGCCACCGGTTCACCCACTGCACCCAGACTGGGGCTCCGCCGGTTGTCTTGGTGGAGTGGTCGCCGGTGCGGGTAGCAGAAGCCCAGAGCGGCCATCGCCCGCTGCGCCGCGTAGAGGGTGTTGAACCGCGCGCGCCCTTCAGCAGCCGGTCGCCGCGGAGGCGGTCGAACATATCCGTGCCCAGGTCCTCCAAGTGCGGGCTGCGGTTGAACAGGAACAGCTGGCAGACCACGTTCGGCAGCAGCGTGTGGTCCTCGCTCGAGCTGGTAGCCCCACCGGGCCAGGACCGCACGGATCCGCGCGATCCCTGCGTTCACACGGTCCTGTCCGAAGATCTGGCGTGTCATCGCAGTCGTTTGCGGTCTCCTTTGAAGGTTTGTCCGCCTCGATCCGGTACCCCCGGGGGTAGTTGCGGATAGCGGGATACTGGCCTACTCTCGGCCACGGAGATACCCCCAGGGGTATAGAAAGGGTGGAGATGGTTCAGGAAGTCGAGGTGCGGGAACTGGCCGCCGCGCAGCGCGCCGGGGCGGTGGTGCTGAACGTGCGCGAGCCCGGCGAATACGTGGGTGGCCACGTGCCGCGAGCCAAGCTGGTTCCGCTGGACAGCCTGCCGGGCCGGATCGCCGACCTGCCGCGTGGTGGGCGCCTGTATGTGATCCGCCCGAGCGGGAACCGGAGCCGGACCGCGGCGGCGTGGCTCGCGGCGGCCGGGTTGGACCCATGCTCGGTGCGTGGGGGCACGAGCGCATGGGTGGCCGGCGGTGGGCCGGTTGTGCGTGGGCGGCGGGAGAACGCCGCATGAAGGAGGAGCTGATGCTGGAGATCGTTCCGATCGACACGCCAACGCTGGGGGACCGCAGCTATGTCGTGCATGACGGGCGGGTGGCGTTCGTGGTCGACCCGCAGCGGGACATCGATCGGGTGCTGGCGGTGCTGGAGGACCGCGGGGTCCGGTTGAGGGACGTGTTCGAGACCCATATTCACAACGATTACGTGACCGGCGGGCTCGCGCTCGCGCGGCTGACCGGCGCGGCTTACCACGTGAACGCCGCCGACGAGGTGTCGTTCGAGCGTGACCCGGTCGAGCCGGGTGACATGGTGAGCGTCGGCGAGTTGCGGGTGCGGGCGGTGGCCACGCCGGGGCACACGTTCACGCACCTGGCTTACGTGCTGGAGGCGCCGGGCGAGGCGCCTGCGGTGTTCACCGGCGGTTCGCTGCTGTTTGGGTCGACGGGTCGTCCGGACCTGTTGGGCCCGGCGCACACCGGTGAGCTGGTGCACGCTCAGTACGCCTCGGCGCACCGGCTGGCCGCGGAGTTGCCGGATGACACGCGGGTGTTCCCGACGCATGGATTCGGCAGTTTCTGCTCGGCGAGCCAGTCCGAGGCCGATTCCTCCACGATCGAGCAGGAGAAGCGGGCCAACCCGGTACTGACCCAGTCGGAACAGCAGTATGTCGATTCGCTGCTCGCCGGGCTGGATGCCTACCCGGCGTACTACGCGCACATGGGCCCGGCGAATGCCGCGGGGCCCGGGCCGGTGGACCTGGACGACGCCGCGGCGGGCCGATGCTGCGCAGCTGCGTCGCCGGATCGAGGCGGGCGAGTGGGTGGTCGACCTACGTACGCGCACGGCCTTCGCCGCCGGGCACGTCGGCGGCACGCTGAACTTCGGCCTGGACGGCAACTTCGCGACCTACCTGGGATGGCTCATCCCGTGGGGCACACCGTTGACCGTGCTCGGCGCGAGCGCGCGGGACGTCGCGATGGCGCAGCGGGAACTGGTCCGCATCGGCATCGACCGGCTGGAGGCCGCCACGACCGGATCACCGCGGGACTGGAGCGACGGTGACCTGCGCTCGTATCCCACGGCAACGTTCGCCGATCTGGCCCAGGTGCGACACCACCGGCCGGTGGTGGTGCTCGACGTGCGGCGCAACCAGGAGTGGGCCGAGGGGCATCTGGCCGGCGCGGTGCACGTCCCACTGCACGAACTGCTGGACCGGATGGACGAGGTGCCCGGCGGCGAGGTGTGGGTGCACTGCCGGTCGGGCTACCGGGCTTCCATCGCCGCGTCACTGCTGGCTGCCGCCGGGCGGCAGGTCGTGCCGATTGACGACGAGTTCGAGGAGGCCGCGCCCACCGGGCTGCCCCTCATCGATGCCGCGGTGCCCGCGCGGTGACCGTGCTGGTCGCGTTGCCGGTGGGTCTGCTGATCGGGCTCAGCCTGGGCGCGCTCGGGGCGGGCGGCTCGATCCTGACGGTGCCGGCCCTGGTCTACCTGCTCGGGCAGACCCCGCATGAGGCGACGACGATGTCGTTGCTGGTGGTCGGCGGGGCCGCGCTGGCCGGCGTCGGAGCGCACTGGCGGGCCGGGCGGGTGCGGCTGGGCCCGGGGCTGGCCTTCGGGCTGCTGGGCGCGGCGGGCTCGGTGCTCGGCTCGAAGGCCAGCGCGCTGGCCGAGCCGAACGTTCTCCTGCTCGGCTTCGCGGGCCTGATGGTTGCCGCAGGCGTGGCGATGCTGACCCGCGGCCGCCGGCCCGCGACCGGGTCCCGCGACGGTGCAGGCGGGTCCGGCCGCGGTGTCGCCACCAAGCAGCGCGTCGACGTCGGCAGAGCAGTCAAGGTGCTCGTCGCGGCGACCGTGGTCGGGTTGCTCACCGGGTTCTTCGGGGTCGGTGGTGGGTTTGTCGTCGTGCCGGCGCTGGTGCTGGCGTTGGGTTACGACGCGGCCACCGCCGTGGGCACCTCGCTGGTCGTGATCACCATCAACAGTGCCGTCGCGCTGGGCGCACGGCTGGTCGGGCACGGCGTGGCGCTGGACTGGACGCTGCTCGGGGGATTCCTGTTCGCCGCGGTGGCCGGGGTGCTGCTCGGAAACCGTGTTGCCTCACGAGTGCCCGCGCGCAAGCTCACCACCGGTTTCGCGATCATGCTCCTCGCGGTGGCCGCCTACACCACCACCCAGAGCCTGGTCCACCTGTAGGTCAGGAGCCGAGCGTGTCCAGGGCCTTGCGTAGCCGGGCGGCGGCCTCCGCGGCAACGGGCGTGAAGCCTGGCTCGCCGGTGGCGTCGACCATGATCTCCGGGTCGAGGGCCTCGACGAGGGTGGCGCCGTCGCCTTCGCGCACGACGACATTGCAGGGCAGGAGCAGTCCGATCCGCCGGTCGACGCCGAGGGCACGATGAGCCAGCGGCGGGTTGCAGGCGCCGAGGATGAGATAGCGCTCCATCTGCTCACCCAGCTTCTCCCGCAACGTGGCCTGCACGTCGATCTCGGTCAGCACACCGAAGCCCTGCTCCTTGAGCGCGGCGCGAGTGCGCTCGACTGCCTCCTCGAACGGCGCGTCCAACCGCACCGTGATGCCGATATCCATGCGACTCCTTTCCTGCGCCGGGAATGCGATAACCCCGGCCGACGTTATCTCTCGATACATACCCCACCAGGTATACCAGGGAGAGCGAAATGGCAACTGTCGAGTTGACCAAGGACAATTTCACCGAGGTGACAGGACGCGAGGGCACGGTGCTCGTCGACTTCTGGGCGTCGTGGTACGGACCGTGCCGGATGTTCGCGCCGGTCTACGACCAGGTCTCGGACAAGCATCCGGATTTCGTGTTCGGCAAAGTGGACACCGAGGCGCAGCCCGAGCTGGCCGGCGCGTTCGGGATCTCCTCGATTCCCACGCTGATGATCGTGCGGGACGGGGTCGTGCTGTACTCGCAGCCCGGCGCGCTGCCGGAGCAGACCCTGGAGCAGCTGATCGAGCAGGCGGGCGCGGTCGACATGGCAGACGTGCGCAGGCAGGTCGCCGCCCAGGGCCGCTGACTGGGCTATCATTATACCCCTGGGGGTAGTAGCAAGGAGGGCTGTGGTGAAGTTCGAAGCGGACGAGTTGTCCGACGTGGTGGTCCGGTTGCGGCGGGCGCAGGGGCAGATCGGCGGGGTCATCCAGATG
>DASZUO010000084.1:0-2479 GCA_035547575.1 Amycolatopsis sp.
TGCGCACCCGCTCGGCGACCACCGAGTCCGCGCTCGCCACATTGCCGGCGGCCAGCGGGCAGCCGATGGTCAGCTCGACGCCCTCGACGGCGTAGATGTCCTTGAGCGCCACGGGTACGCCGCAGCCGAACGGTACGGGCGCGCCGCCCCGGGCAGCGGCGTCGAGCGCCCGGTCGGCCGCCTGCGCCATCGACAGGGCGAGTTCCGGCGTGGTGCGTACGTAGGCGTTCAGCTTCCCGTTGTCGCCGTACACCGGGATGTCGGGGTTGCGCGAGGGCACCGAAAACATGCCGTCGCCGTTGAGCTCGTCGATGCGAGCGAGGAATCGCTTGGTGACCTGGACGCTCGTGACATCGCGGGCGAGGAGCATCGCGGCCAGCTGAGTGCCGGTCAGGAACGGCAGGTCGGTGCCGCGCTTGACGGCCGCGAGGCCGGCCTTGCGCTGTGCGTCCAGGTACTTTCGGGTCGCGCTCGACGGGTCCTTCATCGCCGGCCCGGCATTGGCGGCCTGCGGCAACAACGCCGGAAGCGCCGCGCCGAACCCGGCGAAGGCTGCCGCGCCCAACAATCGCCGGCGGGAGGTGTTCATTGTGGTCAAGGTGATCCTTCGGGAACTGGGCGGTGTCACGCTACCGGCCACCGCCCTTGCCGGTGGGGTGCTACGAGAGTCCCGGGCGATTGACTCAGCGGCGTGAAGGATCAGTGTCGGACCTGTTGCGGGAGGTTTCCACGCGGTGATCTAGCGCGGCGCAACCGGCACGAAACCCCCCATCGGACACGCCCCTTGTTCCTCGGCGAGTGCAGTGAAGCCGCCGGCCGGTCCGGCTAGGGTCTGTCTCGAAGTCGGTCACAGCCACTCGTTGATCGCGGCGATGTAGAGGGTGGCTTCGTACCGGACGGCGAGCTTGTCGTATCGGGTGGCCACGGCGCGGTTGCGTTTGAGCCGGTTGATGCCGCATTCGACAGCATGTCGCTGCTTGTAGATATTGGGGTCGAAGGCGGGTGGGCGGCCGCCCTTGGATCCCTTGGCTCGGCGGTGGGCGTCCTGGTCGGCCTTGCTCGGGATGGTGGCCTTGATCCCTCGCTGGCGCAGGTAGGCCCGGTTCGCTTTGGAGGTGTACGCCTTGTCCGCCAGCACCCGGTCGGGGCGGGTGCGGGGCCGGCCACCGGCGGGTCGGGGCACACGGATGCGTTCCAGGACGGGGATGAACTGTGGGCTGTCGCCGCGCTGTCCGGCGGTCAGCAGCATCGACATCGGCTTCTGGCCCTGCTCGCAGGCCAGGTGCAGCTTGGTGGTCAGCCCACCCCGCGAGCGCCCCAGCGCGTGGTCGGCCGGTTCGGGTACGCCACCACCCGGTGGTTGCTTCTGCTGACCTGGCTGTCGACGGGCGCCCGCGGCGTGTTGATGCGCTCGGGCGATCGTGGAGTCCACGCTGACGTCCCAGGTGATCAGCCTTGCCTGATCGGCGCGGGTCTGCAAAGCGGTCACGATCTGCTGCCAGAGGCCCGCGCGTTGCCAGCGTCGGAACAGGCTGTAGACGGCCTGCCAGGAACCGTAGCAGTGGGGTACGTCCCGCCATGGTGCGCCGACCCGGACCCGCCAGCGGATCCCGTCGATGAGCTGTCGCTTGCTCCACTTCGAGGGTCGGCCCGGCTTCTTCGCCTGGGGTAGCAGCGGCTCCAGCCTGGCCCACTGGGCGTCGGTCAGGTCGAACCGCCTCGTCACCGCTATGGTATCCACGAGGTCTCCGGTGTTCAGGTTCTTCTTGGTCGATGAACCCTTTACCGGAGACCTCGCCACGTTTCGATCACCGACACGCCGGCAGCATCATCAGCCGAACTCAGACGCGGTACTCACTTCGAGACAGGCCCTAGCGGCCGGACGGCCGTCCAGACGCCAGCCGACACCCGCTTCGGTGCGCGATACCCCCCGGCGAACGGCTCGGTGTCCCCGGACAGCGCCTTGACCAGCCAGTGCGCGGCCGCCCAGGCGTTGCTCACCACGTCGTCCGGATATCCGAACCGCACCCGGTTGACCTCGAACTCGTCCTCGTCGACCAGTTCCACGGCGCTGTGTTCGCGGCGCCGCCGGACGTCGAGGTCCAGGTCGACGAACCGGACCCGGTGCGGATCGACCCAGGTCGCCGGTGTGGCGATGTCGCAATACACCTCGGTGCGCCTGGGCGGCGCGTTGAACAGCGCCGTCCACCACGAGTCCCGGGGCACCAGGAGCACGTAGGGGTCGTCGTACTTGTAGCCGTCGTTGTGGGCGTTGCGCGGGTCGGGGACGCCCAGCCAGACGCCGTGCGCGTCCTCGCCCAGGCGCAGAGCCTCGTACCCCCGGTGCGCGCCGCCGTCGTACTTCGTGTACTCGACCCGCACCACCTCTCCGGCCATGAGCAGACAGTACTGTCCCCGGGCCAGCCTGACCCAGTTGGCGAACCGGCGTTTCCGCGCGTGTCCGGTGGATAACTCGCCG
>DASZUO010000085.1:0-48645 GCA_035547575.1 Amycolatopsis sp.
ACCACAGCAACAAGATTCACAAGGGAGTCAGCGAACGATGGCCTACTCCGTCACATTGCCGGAGCTCGGGGAGAGCGTCACGGAGGGCACCGTCACGCGGTGGCTGAAGCAGGAAGGTGACACCGTCTCGGTCGACGAGCCACTACTGGAGATCTCCACCGACAAGGTCGACACCGAGGTGCCGTCGCCGGTCGCGGGCACGCTCCAGCGGATCGTCGCCAAGGAGGACGAGACCGTCGAGGTCGGCGGCGAACTGGCGGTGATCGACGACGGTTCGGGCGGTGGCGCGAGTGCGCCGGCCGCGGAGGCGCCGAGTGCTCCTGCCCAGCCGGAGTCTCAGCCGGAGCCCGAGCCGGAGCAGGCCCCGCAGGGCGCGCCCGCGGTGGCCGAGGCGCAGCAGCCTGCGCTGCAGGCCGCGCCGAGCCCGTCGGGCGTTGGCACCGCGGTCAAGCTGCCCGAGCTGGGCGAGAGCGTGACGGAAGGCACCGTCACCCGCTGGCTCAAGCAGGTCGGCGACAGCGTGGCGGTCGACGAGCCGCTGCTCGAGATCTCCACCGACAAGGTCGACACCGAGGTCCCGTCACCGATCGCGGGCACCCTGCTGGAGATCAAGGTCAACGAGGACGAGACCGTCGAGGTCGGTGGCACGCTGGCCGTCATCGGCGACGCCTCGGCCGCGCCCGCGCAGCAGCAGGAGAAGGCCCCGGAGCCCGAGCCGGCGCAGCGGCAGGCGCCACAGGAACAGACTCCGGCTCAGCCGCCCGCGCCGACCCCGCCGGCCCCGGCGCAGCCCGCCGCGGCCCAGCCGCCCGCGCAGCCCGCCGCGCCGCAGCCGCAGGCAGCGTCCGAGCAGGCTCCGTCCGCGGGCGACGGCAACGCGCCGTACGTCACGCCATTGGTCCGCAAGCTCGCGTCCGAGCACGGCATCGACCTGTCGTCGCTGACCGGCAGCGGGGTGGGCGGCCGGATCCGCAAGCAGGACGTGCTCGCGGCCGCCGAAGCCAAGCAGAGCCAGGCCCAGCCGCAGACCCCCGCACCCGCCGCGGCCGCGCCCGCCGCCCAGCGGCCGAGCGCTCCCGCGGGCCCGTCGCCCGAACTGGTGGCGCTGCGGGGCACGGTGCAGAGGGCGAGCCGGATCCGTCAGGTCATCGCGCAGCGCACCCGCGAGTCGCTGCAGACCTCGGCACAGCTCACCCAGGTGTTCGAGGTCGACGTCACCAAGATCGCCCGGCTGCGCCAGCAGGCCAAGGCCGGCTTCGCCGAGCGGGAGGGCGTCAAGCTGACCTTCCTGCCGTTCTTCGCGAAGGCGACCGTGGAGGCGCTCAAGCAGCACCCGAACGTCAATGCCTACCTCAACGAGGAGAGCAAGGAGATCACCTACTTCGGCGAGGAGCACCTCGCCATCGCGGTGGACACCGAGAAGGGCCTGATCTCCCCGGTCATCCACAACGCCGGCGAGCTGAACCTGGCCGGCCTGGCCAGGGCGATCGCGGACCTGGCGGCCCGCACGCGAGCGAACAAGGTCAAGCCGGACGAGTTGTCCGGCGGCACCTTCACGGTGACCAACCTTGGCAGCAACGGCGCCCTGTTCGACACGCCGATCATCAACCAGCCACAGTCCGGGATCCTGGGCGTCGGCGCGGTGGTGAAGCGGCCGGTCGTCGTGTCCGACGTGGACGGTGAGGACACCATCGCCATCCGGTCGATGGCCTACCTGGCGCTGACCTACGACCACCGCCTGATCGACGGCGCGGACGCGGGCCGGTTCCTGACCACCGTCAAACACCGCCTGGAAGAGGGCCAGTTCGAGGACGAACTCGGCCTCTGATCCCGCAGAAGGGGCGCGCCGTGTCGGCACGGCGCGCCTCCGGTTGGCGGCGGGCGAGGGCCTGGCCGCTTAAGGTAATGCCATGCGTGTACTCGTCGCCGGGTCGCATGGCCTCATCGGCACTCCCCTGACCGCCGCACTGCGCGAAGCCGGGCATGACGTGCGACGGCTCGTCCGCGGCAGCGGCGAGTTCTCGTGGGATCCGCCGTCCGGCAGCATCGACGAGCGCGCGCTCGACGGCGTCGACGCCGTGATCAACCTGTGCGGCTCCCCGATGGGCATGCGGTGGAGCGCCGCGCGCAAGCAGATGATCGTGGACAGCCGTGTCGAGCCGACCGAGGTGCTCGCCGAGGCCGTCGCCGAGCACGGCATCGGCACCATGATCAACGCGTCGGGCGTGCACTACTACGGCGACACCGGCGACCGGATCACCGACGAGAGCGCCCCGAACGGCACGGGCTTTCTGGCCGGGCTGTGCCAGGCGTGGGAGTCGGCGACGGAAGTCGCCGCACGGTCCGGCGCGCGGGTGGTGCGGCTGCGGACCGGGCTCGTGCTGTCCGGGCACGGCGGGCTGCTCGGCCCGCTCAAGCCGCTGTTCTTCCTCGGCCTCGGCGGCAGGCTCGGCAGCGGGCGGCAGTACATGCCGTGGATCAGCCTGCGTGACGAGGTCGCGGCGATCCAGTTCGCGCTGGAACACGACTCGATCTCCGGCCCGGTCAACCTGTGCAACCCCGAACCCGCCACGAACACCGAGTTCACCAAGGCGCTCGGGCGGATGCTGAACCGGCCGGCACCGTGGTGGGCGCCCGGGCTCGCGCTGCGGGCCGCGCTCGGTGAGACGGCCGACGAGATGGCCCTGGTCTCGCTGCGCGTCGTGCCCGCAGTGCTGCAGAAGGCGGAGTTCCCCTTCCAGTACACCACTTTGGACTCCGCGCTGGCGGCCGCCCTTTGATCCGCCCGCTCGCGGCCGGTCTGGTGTCCTTCGGCCTGTTCGTCGCACTCGGGTTCGCGGTCGCGGCGCACCCCCTGGGGATCGACCTGGCAGTGGCGGGCGCGTTCCAGGGTCTGTGGCGCGGCACGCTCGGCCGCGTGACGACGGTCGTCAGTGACGTGGCCGGTCTGGTGCTGCCCGCGGTGCTGATGGTCGGTGTGCTGCTCGGCGCCGTGCTCGCGTGGTACCGCCACGCCCGGCACGAGGCCGGGATCGCGGTGCGGGCGCTGGTGGTCTACGCGTTCTGCCGCGGCACCAGCTGGCTGGGCAAACCGCTGTTCGTGCGTGCGCGGCCGCGGGTGTACGAGCAGTTCAGCTACCCGAGCGGGCACGTCGTGTCGGTCGCGAGCGCGTCGCTGGCGGTGGTGCTGCTGTGCGGGTGGCTCGCGCCGCGGCTGACGCGCTGGGTCGCGCTCGGCGGCGGCGTGGCCACGGTGCTGGTGGCGCTGACCCGGCTCCTGTTGGGCGTGCACTGGCTCACCGACACCGTGGGCGCGGTGCTGGGCGTCCTCGGCGTCGGACTGGTCGCGGCGAGTGTGCTGCGGCTCCTACCGAGGTCGGTACCGGCGCCCGCGGCCACGGCGTAGCCTGCGGACTGTGAGTGCCACATCTTGCCGTGCCAGCGCCGAACCGGTCGACGTCCGCCCGATCGGCACCATCGACTACACCGAGGCGTGGGAGTTGCAGCGGACGTACGTCAACGCCCGCGCGGACGGCGCCGGCCCGGACACCATGCTGCTGCTGGAACACCCGTCGGTGTACACGGCGGGCAAACGGACCCAGCCGGAGGACCTGCCCACGGACGGCAGCCCGGTCATCGACGTGGACCGCGGCGGCAGGATCACCTGGCACGGTCCGGGGCAGCTCGTGGGGTACCCGATCGTCAAGCTCGGCGACCCGATCGACGTCGTGCACTACGTGCGGCGGATCGAGGAGGCGCTGATCTCGGTGTGCGACCGGTTCGGCGTGCGCACGGGGCGGGTCGAGGGCCGCAGCGGGGTCTGGGTGCCCGCCGACGCGCGCGGCCCGGAACGCAAGATCGCGGCGATCGGCATCCGCGTGCAGCGCGGCGTGACGATGCACGGTTTCGAGCTCAACTGCAACGCCGACCTGAGCGCTTTCGACAAGATCGTGCCCTGCGGCATCCCCGACGTCGGCACCACGTCGCTGTCGTTCGAGACGCGGCGCGAGGTCACGGTGGCAGAGGCGCTGCCGCTGGCGCGCGACGCCGTGCTGGCAGCCCTCGACGGCGACCTCCAGGTGAGCGACGACCGCTGGCTCCCCCGCACCGACGTCGCGCTCCAGCCGTGACCCTCAGCGCAGCTGCGGAGCCACCTCGGACGCGATGACCTCCAGATGGTCCACATCGGACAGATCGAGCACCTGTAGGTAGAGCCGGGTGATGCCGGTTTCCTCGCGGTAGCGGCCGATCCTGTCGACCACCTCGGCGGGAGTGCCCGCGACGCCGTTGCGCTTCAGGCTGGACACCCGGCGGCTGATCGCGTCGGCGCGGCGCGCGACCTCGGCGTCGTTCCGGCCGATCGCCACGGTCTGTGCGACGGAAAGGATGATCCCCGCCGGGTCGCGGCCGGCTTCCCGCGCGGCCGCCTCGACGCGCTTGAACTGGGCCGCCGTGGTGGGAATATCGGAGAACCCCAGGTTGAACTCGTCGGCGAAGCGGGCGGCCAGCGCGGGAGTGCGCTTCTTGCCGGCGCCGCCGACGATGATCGGTGGGCGCGGGGTCTGCGCGGGCTTGGGCAGCGCCGGGGCGTTCTCGAGCTGATAGTGCTCGCCCTGGAAGCTGAACGTGTCGCCGACAGGCGTCTCCCACAGACCCGTGACGATCTCGAGTTGTTCGGCGTAGCGGTCGAAAAGCTCCTTCGGCGGCGGCAGCGGGATGCCGTAGGCGGTGTGCTCGCCGGCGAACCAGCCGGAACCCAGGCCCAGCTCGACGCGGCCACCGGACATCTGGTCGACCTGCGCGACGGAGATCGCCAGCACCGACGGGTGCCGGAAGGTCGCGGCGGTGACCAGCGTGCCCAGCCGGATGCGCGAGGTCTCGCGGGCCAGCCCGGCGAGCGTGACCCACGAGTCGGTCGGCCCCGGCAGGCCCGGCCCGTCGCCCATCCGCAGGTAGTGGTCCGACCGGAAGAAGGCATCGAAACCGTTGTCCTCGGCGGCTTTCGCGAGCCGGAGCTGGTCGTCGTAGCCGGCGCCCTGCTGGGGTTCGGTGAAGATCCTCAGGTCCACGAAGCCACCTTACGCGCGGCGAACCCGGCTGAGCAGCTGCATGATCACCGACTCGACCTGGGCGCCCGCCTGCTCCGGGTCCGGGGAGCCCGCGATCTCCGTCGCCGCCGAGGACAGCGCGCCGAAGACAAGGCGCGCGGTGATCTCGACGGGCACGTCGTCCACCTCGCCCGCGGCGATCAGGTCCTCCAGGCCGGTGCGGATCAGGCCGAAGCTCGCCTTGTCCCCGGCCTCCCGCCAGCGTTCCCAGCCCATCACGACGGGCGCCTCGTGAATGGCGATGCGCTGGTAGGCCGGCTCGAGGCAGCTGGAGACGAACTCGCGCAACCCCGCCAGCGCGCGCTCCCACGGCGGCTCGGGGCCGCGCATGATGTCTTCCAGTCGGCCGAATAAGGCACTCTCCACCTGCTCGAAAGCCGCTTCGAAGAGGGCCTGCTTACCGCTGAAATGGTGATACAGCGCGCCTTTGGTGACCCGCGCCCGCTTCGCGATCTCGTCCAGCGAGGTGCCGGCGTAGCCGCGTTTCGTGAACAGCTCCACCGCACTGCTCACCAGGGCCGACCGCGTGGACTCCACCTGGCAAGCCTAGATGGTCGCGCCGGGCGCGTGATCGTAGTTAGCTGGGCCCATGAGCAAATGGACCACGGCTGACATCCCGGACCAGACCGGCCGCACAGTGCTCATCACGGGCGCCAACTCGGGCCTCGGCCTGTTCAGCGCGCGGGCGCTCGCGGCCAAGGGCGCGCGCGTCCTGCTCGCCTGCCGCTCGGTCGAGCGCGGCGAACAGGCGCTGCGCACCGTCCGCGCCGGCGCGCGGACCACGCCGAAACTCATCCAGCTGGACCTGGCGGACCTGGACTCCGTTCGGTACGCCGCCGCCGAGGTGCGCGAGACCACGGGCGACGCGCTCGACGTGCTGATGAACAACGCCGGTTTGATGGCCACGCCCAAGGGCCTCACCTCGGACGGGTTCGAGTTGCAGTTCGGCACCAACCATCTCGGCCACGCCGCGCTCACGTGGCTGCTCATGCCCGCGCTGCGCGGCGGCGGCAACGCGCGCGTGGTGACGTTGTCCAGCATGGCCGCCCGCGGCGCGCGGATCGACCTGGCCGACCCGAACTTCGAGCACCGCCGCTACAACCCGGGCGTGGCCTACGGGCAGGCCAAGCTCGCCAACCAGGTCTTCGCGCTCGAACTGGACCGGCGGCTGCGCGCGGCAGGCGAGACGGTCACGAGCATCGCCGCGCATCCCGGTTACACGGCGACGGGCCTCAACGCGGCGATGTCCCGGTCGTACCCGAACAAGCTGATCAGGTCCACCCTGGGCAACATCACCCGGCTCGGGGACCTCCTGTTCGCGCAGAACGTCCGGATGGGCGCGCTGCCGCAGCTGTACGCGGCCACCGCGCCGGGCGTGAACGGCGGCGACTACGTGGCCCCCGGCGGGCCTGCCGGGATGCGCGGCTATCCCAGGATCGTGCAGCCGCTCAAAGCCGCGCTGGACCACCGGGCAGGCGTCGGGTTGTGGGAGGTCACGGCCAAGTTGACGGGCATCGCCCCGGACCCGGCGTAGCCCTCGTGCCCGCTTTGCCGGGGTAGGCTGGGCCGCGTGACTGTTGCGCCCGAAGGTCGGAAGCTGCTGCGGCTCGAGGTCCGCAACAGCGAGACGCCGATCGAGAAGAAGCCGTCCTGGATCCGCACCCGGGCCAAGACGGGCCCGGAGTTCACCGAGCTCAAGGGCCTCGTGCGCCGGGAAGGCCTGCACACGGTCTGCGAGGAGGCAGGCTGTCCCAACATCTACGAATGCTGGGAAGACCGCGAGGCGACCTTCCTGATCGGCGGGGACCAGTGCACTCGCCGCTGTGACTTCTGCCAGATCGACACCGGCAAGCCCGCCGATCTCGACCGCGAGGAGCCGCGCCGGGTCGCCGAGAGCGTCCAGGCGATGGGCCTGCGCTACTCGACCGTGACCGGCGTGGCGCGCGACGACCTCCCCGATGGCGGGGCGTGGCTGTACGCCGAGACCGTCCGCCGGATCCACGCGCTCAACCCCGGCACCGGCGTCGAACTGCTGATCCCGGACTTCAACGCCGACCCCGCCCAGCTCGCCGAGGTGTTCGGCGCGCGGCCCGAGGTGCTCGCGCACAACATCGAGACCGTGCCGCGGATCTTCAAGCGGATCCGTCCCGGCTTCCGGTACGCGCGCTCGCTCGACGTCATCACGAAGGCCCGCCAGGCCGGGCTGGTGACGAAGTCCAACCTGATCCTCGGCATGGGCGAGACGCCGGACGAGGTCGGGCCCGCGATGCGCGATCTGGCCGACGCCGGCTGCGAGATCCTGACGATCACGCAGTACCTGCGGCCGTCGGTGCGCCACCACCCGGTCGACCGCTGGGTCAAGCCCGAGGAGTTCGTGGAGCACTCGCGTGCCGCCGAGGCGCTGGGCTTCGCGGGTGTGATGGCGGGCCCGCTGGTGCGCTCCTCGTACCGGGCGGGGCGGTTGTACGCGCAGACCAAGCAGCACCGCGGCGAGCCGTTGCCGGAGAACCTGTCGCACCTGGCCGAGGCCGGCCCGGCGGCGCAGGAGGCATCGAGCCTGCTGAGCCGGGGATACTGAGCCGTTCGTTACTGATCCAGGGGCATCCCGGAGCCGCTTCCCCACCGCGCACGCTACCGTTTGGAATGGCCAAAAGGTAGAAAACGGACAAGGGGAGATCTGTGGCGCTGGTAACCGACGTTCTGGACTGGCTGCAAAACCTGCCCCAGCCCGCGCTGGTCGGCGCGACCGGTGGCCTGGTCTTCTTCGAATGCACCATCGGGCTCGGTTTCCTCGCGCCGGGCGAGTCGGGGCTGCTCATCGCCGCCACCACCGCCACCTCGGTCCCCCGGTTCCTGATGCTCTGGGCCGTCGTCACGATCTGTGCCACCTCCGGCGACTCGATCGGTTACGCGATCGGCAGAAGATGGGGACCACGCCTGCGGGAAACCCGGCTGGTCCAGCGCTACGGCCTCGACGGCTGGGACAAGGCGACCGGCGTGCTGCAACGGCGGGGCGCGTGGGCGGTGTTCTTCGCGCGGTTCCTGCCGGTGATCCGCACGCTGACGCCCGCCGCGGCGGGCACGTCGGGCCTGCCGTTCCGGAAGTTCCTGCCAGCGGCGTTCTGCGGCGCGCTGTGCTGGTCGGCACTGCACATCAGCCTCGGCGCGGCGCTCGGCGAGGCGGCGAAGCGGATCGAGGGCATTCTCAACACCGGCGGGCTCGTCGTCATCGGCGTCCTGGTCGCGGTCGGCCTGTTCTTCCTGCTGCGCTGGAAGAAAAAGAAGGCCGCCGACCCCGGTGCCCCGAGCAAGACCCCTAGCTCGTGATGGAGCGGTGCACGTTCGTCGCGGTCGACGCGCCCGCGCGCCAGTCCGCGATCCACGGCCCGGTGCCCTCGCTCGGATCGAAAATGCCCTCCTCCAGCCACGTGTAGCGGCCGTCGAGGATCCGCCGCGTCAGCTCCACGTCGGCATCATCGGTGTTGTCCCACAAGGAATCGAACAACTCCTCGACGCGCAGCTTCGCCTGCCGGCAGAACACGTCGGCCAGCTCGCGCGCGCTGTCCGTGTCCTGCATCTGCGCGCGCACGCAACTCGCGGACATCGCGAACAGTTCGGCGCCGATGTCGACGACCCGGCCGAGGAACCCCTGCCGCTTCTCCAGTGCAGCCTGCCAGCGCGCCATGCCGTAGAACGTGGATCGCGCGAGCTTGCGGGCGGTGCGCTCGACATAGCGCAGGTGCGACGCCAGCACGCCGAACTCGCGGTACGACGTCGGCACCTGTCCCTTGCCGCTCACCAGTTGCGGCAGCCACTTCGCGTAGAAACGGCTCGCCCTGGCCGCGGCCTTCGCCTTCGCCGGCAGGTCCGCGTCCTGCTCGGCCAGCGCCCCGGCCGCGGCCAGGTGCGCGTCGACCGCCTCCCGCGCGATGAGCAGGTGCATGATCTCGGTGGAGCCCTCGAAGATCCGGTTGATCCGCAGGTCACGCACGAGTTGCTCGACGCCGGCCGCACGCTCGCCGCGGGCCGCCAGCGATGCGGCGGTCTCGTAGCCGCGGCCGCCGCGGATCTGCATCAGCTCGTCGGCGATCTTGCAGGACATCTCGCTGGCCCACAGCTTGGCCAGCGCCGCCTCGATCCGGATGTCGTTGCGGCCCTCGTCGCTCATGTGGCCCGACAACTCCTGCACGCTGTCCATCGCATAGGTGGTGGCCGCGATGAACGAGATCTTCTTGGCCACCGCCTCGTGCTCGGCGATCGGCTTGCCCCACTGGACGCGCTCGGCCGACCATTCGCGCGCGATCTTGAGGCACCACTTGGCCGCACCCGCGCACATCGACGGGATCGACAGGCGCCCGGTGTTGAGCGTCGCGAGCGCGATCCTGAGCCCCTTGCCCTCGCCGCCGACGACGTTCTCCTTGGGCACGCGCACCTGGTGGAACCGGGTGACGCCGTTCTCGATGCCGCGCAGGCCCATGAACGCGTTGCGCAGTTCGACGGTGATGCCCGGGCTGTCCATCTCGACGATGAACGCCGTGACCCCGCCCCGGTGCCCCTCCGACTTCGGCACGCGCGCCATCACGACCACCAGTTCGGCCACGACGCCGTTGGTGGTCCACAATTTCACGCCGTCCAGTTCGTAGGCGGCACCGTCCTCCGTCGGAACGGCGGCGGTCGCCAGGCGCGCCGGGTCGGAGCCGACGTCGGGTTCGGTCAGCAGGAACGCCGTGACCGCGCCCTTGGCGCAGCGCGGCAGGAACCTCGCCTTCTGCTCGTCGCTGCCGGCGAGCTTGAGCGGTTCCGGCACGCCGATCGACTGGTGCGCCGACAGCAGCACGCCGAGCGTCGGGTGGACCGACGCGACCAGCATCAGCGCCCGGTTGTAGGCGACCTGCGTCAGGCCGAGTCCGCCGTAGGACTCGGGGATCTTGATGCCGAAGCAGCCCAGCGCGGCCAGTCCCTTGACGTACTCGTCCGGGATTTTCGCCTCGCGTTCGATGACCGTGCCGTCGAGGGTCGCGCAGTACTCGCGCAGCGCGGTGAGAAACCGCTCGGCCTTCGCCGCGTCCTCGGGCGTTGGCCGCGGATGCGGGTGAACCAGGTCCAGGCGGAACCGGCCGAGGTAGAGCTCCTTGGCGAAGGAGGGTTTGCGCCAGCCTGCCTCCCGCGACTCCTCGGCGAGCGCGCGAGCTTCCTTCTCCGTCACCTTCGTCCGGGTGGTCATCCAGGCCCTCCTCCGCGAGTGGTGTGACGTGCGTTACCGTCCAGTGTTACTCCGTGGTAGCGCCGACGCCACCCGGTCGAGTCACGCCGGTCACTGCCGATAGCGATACGCCATCTCGCACGGCACGATTCAGGTATGACCGAGGTGCGGCTGCCACAACCGATCGGCTTCGTCCTCGGGGGCGGCGGCAGCCTCGGCGCGATGCAGGTCGGCATGCTGCGCGCGCTGCAGGAACACGGCCTGGCTCCCGACCTCATCGTGGGCACCTCGGTCGGTTCGCTCAACGGCGCCGTGCTGGCGCTCGAACCGGGCGACGCGATCGAGCGCCTGCGCAAGACGTGGGCGCACATGACCCGGCAGGAAGCGTTCCCCGGCGGTGTGCTCAGCCAGGTCCGCACGCTGCGCCACGCCAAGACGCACCTGTTCCCCAACACCGGCCTGGCCGCGATCATCAACGAGCACCTCGGCGCGGGCGCCACGTTCGCCGACCTCGCGCTGCCGCTGGGCGTGGTCGCGACCGAGATCGACACGGCCGGTCCGGTGCTCATCCGGGACGGTGACCTGCTCACGCCGCTGCTCGCGAGCACGGCGATCCCCGGGATCTACCCGGCGGTCGAGCACGAAGGCCGGATGCTCTACGACGGCGGGCTGGTCGCGAACGTGCCGCTGCGCCAGGCGCTCGCGATGGGCGCGAAATCCCTCGTGGTGCTCGACTGCGCGTTCCCCGGTCAGATCCCGGCGCCGCCGCACACGATCGCCGAGGTGCTGATGTACACGGCGATGATCAGCATGCGGAACCAGGCGGTCCTCGAGGCACCCATCGCGGCCACCGAGGTGCCCGTCGTGTACCTGCCGGGGCCGGTGCCGCGGCAGCTGAGCCCGCTGGACTTCCGGCACACCGACGAGCTCATCGCGAGCGCCCACGAGGCGGCGGACGACTATCTCGGCAAGCTCGCCGTCGAGGGGCCGGGGCTCTACGGCGGGCCCGGCGTAAAGGTCACGTGAACCGGAAAAAGCAAGGTGACCCACGCCACTTTCGTACAACAAACCGGGTGAGAGGGCGTCTACGGGGAGGCTGTAGTTTTGGGCCTCAGGCGTGCCACACCCGACCCCCGCAAAAGAGACCACATGTTGTTCATCAAGTCCCTACTTTCCCCAGGTAGAGCGCGGATCAGCGCCCTCGCGGGACTGCTGCTGGTCGGCGTTCTCGCATTGTCCGCCTGTACTTCCGGCAATTCGGGCAATAGCACCGGTAATGGCGGCACCGGCAATTCCGGTCAATCGTCGCCGACCGCCGCGGCGGTCGCGGTGTCGATCGAACCGGCCAACGCCACCAACATCAACCCGACCACCCCGATCGTCGTCAAGGCCACGGGTGGCACGCTGACCGACGTCACGGTGACCAACGCCGCGAAGGGCACCAAGGTCACCGGCACGCTGTCGGCGGACAAGACCACGTGGACCTCCAAGGACGTCCTGGGCTACGGGGCCAGCTACACGGTGGACGCGCACGCCACGGACCCGAGCGGGAAGAGCACCGAGCAGCAGGGCAAGGTCACCACGATCAGCCCGGCGAAGCAGGCCAACGCGAACCTGATCCCCGCACCGGCGTCGGTGGCCTCCACCGGGGTCGGCGTCGGCCAGCCGATCGTGTTCCAGTTCAGCTACGCGGTGAAGAACAAGGCCGACGTGGAGAAGCAGCTGTCGGTCGTGTCGGACCCGCCGCAGCAGGGCTCGTGGTACTGGGTCGACGACAAGAATGTGCACTACCGGCCCAAGGACTACTGGCAGCCGGGCACCAAGCTGACGGTGAGCGCGAAGATCTACGGGGTCGACTTCGGCGGCGGCATCTACGGCGCGGACGACCGCACCGAGACCTACAAGGTGCACGACTCCTGGATCGCCAAGGCGGACGGCAACACCGAGCAGATGCAGATCTTCCACAATGGACAGATGGTGAAGTCCATGCCGATCTCGATGGGCAAGGACGCGACGCCGACACACCTCGGCGCGCACGTGATCTCGTTCAAGTCCGCGAACTACACGATGGACTCGTGCACCTACGGCGTCTGCCCGCCCGACCCCAAGGCATACCGCTCGGAGGAGAAGTTCTCGGAACGCATCTCCAACGACGGCGAGTTCGTGCACGAGAACCCCAACAGCGTCGGAGCGCAGGGCAGCTCGAACGTGTCGCACGGCTGCATCAATCTCAACGCCGAGAACGCCCAGTGGTTCTTCAACAACCTGGGTCTCGGCGACGTGGTCGAGGTGAGCAACTCGGGCGGACCTGCTCTTCCCGTCTGGGACCTCTACGGCGACTGGGCGCTGTCCTGGGACCAGTGGCAGAAGGGCAGCGCACTGAGCTGACGGGCTGTGCCAGGATGGGATCATCCTGTTTCGCGACAACGAGAAGGGTCGGCGATGCCCGACTATCTGGATGACCTGGCCCGTCGTGGTTACCTGGACAGCATCGAGAAGCCCAGTCCGGCCCGCGTGTACGACTATCTCCTCGGCGGGAAGCACAACTACGCGGTTGACCGCGAGTTCGCCAAGCAGATCATCGCGGCAAACCCGGACACGCCCCTGGGAGCGAAGTCGAACCGCGCCTTCATCGGTCGCGCCGTGCGCTGCGCGGTGGAGATGGGGATCACGCAGTTCGTCGACGTCGGGTCCGGGCTGCCGGGCCCGGGGCAGCCGCACGACGTCGCCGATGCCGTCGCGCGGGCCGAGGGCCGCGAGCCGGACAGCCGGGTGGTCTACGTGGACTACGAACCGATCGCCCACGCGCACGCGGAGATCCTGCTCGCACGGGAGGCCGACCCGCGTCGGCACCACGCTGTCATCGCGGACTACAACGAGCCCGAGACGCTGTGGAACGCCGTGCTGGCGCCCGGGGTGATCCGCGAGGACGAGCCGACCTGCTTCCTGGTGACCTCGATGCTGCATTTCCAGCCGCCGGAGAAGAACCCGCACGAGTCGATGGAGTTCTACCGGTCCGAGCTCGCCCCGGGAAGCCTGCTCGTGCTGACCCATGCCTCGCGGTCCGCGCACCGCGAGGCCAACGGCGTTTTCGACCGGTACAAGCAGACCACCGACAGCGTGGTCGCGCGCACGCCCGAGGAGATCGAGGCCTTCTTCGGCGACTGGGAACTGCTCGACCCCGGCCTCGTCTGGATGCCCGAGTGGCGCCCAGACGGCACCGAACAACCGTGGTGGGGCGACGACCTGGTCCGGACGGCGGCCATGGGCGGAATCGCGGTCAAGCCGCGCGGGGACGGCGGCTGACGGATCGGCCGGCAACCGCGATGATGGGGATATGACGCTGCAACGGGCCAGGGAACTGGTGGCGGACGCCAGCCGCATCGTGGTGCTCACGGGAGCCGGGATCTCCACCGACTCGGGAATCCCGGACTTCCGTGGCCCACAAGGCGTGTGGACCATGAACCCCGCCGCCGAGAAGCTGTCCGACATCTCCGAGTACCTTGCCAGCCGCGAGGTGCGCGAGCAGTCCTGGCAGGGCCGGCTCGACCACCCCGCCTGGCACGCACGCCCGAACCCGGCGCATCGCGCGCTCGTCTCGCTCGAACGCGCGGGCAAGCTCTCCGCGATCCTCACGCAGAACATCGACGGGCTGCACCAGAAGGCCGGCTCGAACCCGGATCTGGTGGTCGAACTGCACGGCACGATGGCCTATTCGCTCTGCCTGTCCTGCGGTGACCGGCGCGACATGCACGAGACCCTGGACCGGGTCCGCGCCGGCGACGCCGACCCGGACTGCGAGTACTGCGGCGGCATCCTCAAGTCCGCCACGATCTCCTTCGGCCAGGCGCTCGACACGGAGGTGCTCCGGCGGGCCCAGGTCGCGGCGATGACGTGCGACCTGATGATCGCCGCCGGCAGTTCGCTGACCGTGGAACCGGCGGCCGGGCTCGTCGGGGTCGCGGCGTCCGCCGGCGCGCCCGTGATCATCTGCAACGCGTCCGAGACGCCCTACGACGCGGTCGCGGAGATCCTCGTGCGCGATCCGCTCAGCGACGCCCTCCCCGCTCTGCTCTAGGTGCGTTCGACCGTCACCCCCGCAGGCCTCATCTATCTAGTCCGCGAGCGGGTGATCGTGCGTCGCGATCACCACGGTCGCGACGAGCGCCGCCGCCAGGAGCGCCGTCAGATATACCGCGATGGGCGTGAACGACACGGCGAGCACCAGCACCGACACCAGCGGGAAGGCGATCGCGATCGGGCGGCATTCGTTGCGCGGGCCGATGTGCAGCACCCACACGCTGAGCAGGTACAGCGCGACCGGCACTGTGATGGCCATCCCCGCCGCGAGATCACCGAGGTGCGCGGTGTGCGTGTCGTGGTCGACGGCGATCTCGAGCCCGACCCCGACCGCCGCGGCGGCGGCGAAGATCACGTAGTGCCCGTAGCCCCACACCCAGCTGCTCAGCTGCTCGAGCCGCCGGTGCCCTGGCTGGTCGAAGTACAGCCACCACATGCAGAACACGATGACCAGCCCGGCCGCTGCGATCGCGATGAGCTTGCCGACACTGTGCCCGCTCGACAGCGCCTCCTGGATCGCGCTGGTCGCGGCCAGCACCGACTCGCCGAGCACGATGAGCGTGAACAGGCTGTAGCGCTCGGCGATGTGGTGCGGATGCCAGGTCGTCATCGTCGCGCGCTCGGCCCAGGCGGGGACCGCCAGTTCGGCGACCACCAGCACCAGGAAACTCGGCAGGAACCACGAATCCGGCAACGCGAGCCGCAGAATCCAGCCGACCTGCACGATGCTGACCCCGAGCGCGTACCGCAGCGCGGTCGACCGGTGCGCCGGGTCGGCGTGCGCGGCGCGCAGCCACTGGGCGACCATCGCGAGGCGCATCAGCACGTACCCGGCCACGATGATCGTGAGGTCGTCGTGCCACGCCCTCGGCACGCCGGCGGCGACCACGAGCGCCCCGGCGATCTGCACGAACGTGGCCAGCCGGTAGGGCACGTCGTCGGTGTCGAACGCGGAGGCGAACCACGAGAAGTTGACCCAGCCCCACCAGATCGCGAAGAACACGACGAGGTAGTTGACGACGCCGTGGCCGAGGTCGTTCTCGGCGAGCGAGTGATGCAGTTGCGCGCCGGCCTGGCTGACCGCGACGACGAAACAGAGGTCGAACAGCAGCTCCAGCGGAGTGGCGGCCCGATGCGGTTCGCCCTGGTCGCGCGGGGTCATCGGCCGGTACCACACCCGGATCCGGCGCCACTGGCGTGCGGGGTCGGCGGACATCGTGCGCTCCTGTGGTCGGCGGCTGGATGTCCGGTATCACACCATGATCCGACTCGGGTGGGCCCGACTCCCCCCGTCCAGGCCCACCCGAGCGACGCCTTCACCCCGTACTCGCCGCACGATCCCCCGCGGACGCCGACGAAGGGCGTGGGAATAACCGAACGTGTCCATTGCGGACTCTCAACGGCTCACCCGGCTCGTGGCCCCATCCCCGGACCGCCAGCCGGACCGCCACGGTGTGTAGCGAATCCCCAAGTATGAAGGCCATTCTAGATTTACTAGGTAGCTCTCCGTAGCGCCACCTCATAGAGGTGACGATCACTCAGATGGAGCAGCAAGTGTGACGGACGGTAGTTGATCGGCCGAGCGGCGTGTCCGGCGCGCCCACAATTCGAAGATCCCGAGCGCCAGCGCGACGAGGATGAAGGCCACCGAACAGAGCATCGCGACGCCGAGCGCACCGGGGTAGTCGCCGTGCCGGGCTGTGACGGTAGCGCGCCGAACGCCGGCGAGCACAGCCGTGCCGATCGCGGTGCCGATGCGCTGCCCGGTCTGCAGTGCGCCGCCCGCGACACCCGCCATGCGTGTCGGCACGCAGCCCAGTATCAGCGTGGTGTTCGGGGAGATCACCATGCCGGCGACCAGCAGCGGTGCGAGCAGTGCCAGGCCGAGGTCCGCTGTGGGGACGAGCCAGGCGAGGATCGCGACCGTGACGAGGCCGGCGGCGACCAGGCACAGCCCGGCAACGGTCAGCTTGCGGCCGAGCCGCTGGACGAGCCGGCCGGCGAGGGCGGCCGAGACCGCCGACCCGATCGCGAACGGCGTCACCAGCAGGACCGAGCGCAGGGGCGAGTAGCCGAGGCCCTGCTGGCAGAAGATGGCGAAGACGAGCCAGATCCCCGAACCCTGTCAGAACAGGCCACGGAATAGCGCGCCCTCCCAATATCGACACTTCACCAGTCCGGGAACAAGCGGTCACCGGCCTACGCACCGGCCCGGCGGTCGTCAGCCCGGACGCGGTGGCGCTCAACCCCGGCGAATGGTCCGCTATCCGCCGGGCCAAAGACCACCAAGGCCGCCCCGGCGCCGTCGATCCAAGTGGTCCAGACCTCCCACGTCCCGACCGGCCCCGCGCTCCTCGCCAACTTCACGCCCGGCACCACGGACTACACAGTCGACACCACGCGCGCCGACTGTGGCGGCGACGCGTTTGTCACGAAACTCATCCGCGTCAGGGCCGATGGGCGGCTGATCCTCACCGTGCCGCGCTGTACGTCGTCACCGGCCTATAGGCCACGGCTCCCGCGTCACACAGGGCGGCAAACACTGACCATCATTGCCCGGGTGTCGAGGTCCGTGCTGCACCCCGTGCCTTAGCGTCCGGAGTCAGGTGGCAGCCCGTGGTCACGGAAATGACTGTCTGCTGTTCCGTTCCTACAAACAGCTCAGCGCCGTATTGATCAAGAACGGTTAGGTAGTGTGATGGGGGTTTGTCTACGCGCGGACCCGTGCGGGTAAAGCCATAGCTGTTAGCCAGGTTGAAAATTACTTCCACGGCCTGGGCCCACTGTTCCGCACCAAGAGTCTGATCATTGGACAGCCGGTCCAGGTTATGGCGGACCACATCGTAGCGGTCGACATTCGGGAATTCGTTGGCACACCCCGACTCTCGGCCGTCATGAAGGTTTAGCCAGCTGCCCATCCCGAATTCGGTCGTCAGTTGTTGGGCCAACTTGTCTCGCATGTCGGTGTAGCTGGCTATGACCTGGTTGATATCCGGTCGGCTCATCAGTTCGCTGAGCTGTTGCTGTTGGCTGTTCATGGTTGTTGTGGGGGTGTCCGTCCCAGTACGTCCGTCACATCCGGTGCCGGCAAGAGCGATAACGACGAGCACGGCGAGGACCGCGCTGGTGCGAAGCTGGATGACCGCGCCTCCTTCCTAGCGAGCCGGAATCGTGAGGTCCGGCTGTCCGGCAACGACGGCCGCGATGTTGTACTTGCTCGTCGTGTCGATGCCGTTGATCGACGTGGTGTACTGGCTGTGCCCGTGCGATGCGGCAAGGGGTCCGTCGGGGCTGACCGCAGCGTCGGTAGAGAGTTGCGTGACACCGGGCAGGGTTTGCGGTGCGTCGCCGTAGCGGCCCAGGATGGGTATGTCGTTGGCGATGTGGTCGCCGTCGGCGGCGAGGTCGTAGGCGTGGCCGGTAGGGATCTGGAGATGCTGCACCGGGTTGCTGCTACCCGGCAACCAACTCGGGGTGTCGGTGATGCCGGGTGATCCGAAGAACACCGCGTCATCGACCCCGGTGTTCTGCTGCAACGCGATGCCGGTGGTCAGCGAGCCGTAGGAGTGCCCGAGCGCGGTCATGTGGGGCTCGGTCGTGCGAGAGGCGTTGATTCCCGCGTCGAACTGGGCCAGCTTGTTCGCCCCATCGACTGCCGCGTCACCGCCCACGAGATCGGTCAGGCTCTTGCCCGCCCCGAACACCTTGTCGCCGACCGGCACCACCGGTGGCTCATAACCCAACCACGCCACCGTGGCCACAGAACCTCCACCCTTGAGCCGGAGATCGTTCTCTGCGGCGGTCCGGATCCCGTCCATATCGTCGACGCAGCCAGACATGTTCTGGTTGACGGCGGAGTTCATGCCCGGAGTGAACACGGCGACGTGTTGGGCGGTGTCGACGTTGCCATTGGCGATGGCGGCCTTGGCGGCGTCACCGCTGACATCCAGCAGGAGAAGCTGCTGGTTCGGTTTAACTTCACCGTTCGCCAGGTGCATGATCTTGTCGATGGCGTCGAGCGAGTCGAGCTTGTGCTTGATGTTCTCCAGTTCCAGGATCGCCGGAAGCGCTTCCGCCCCCTTCCCTGCGGCCTGGGCGGCGAGCGTGCCGTACTGCTGGTGCAACTGCGCCCGGAGCTTGGGGACCATCGCCAGGTTGGCTTGGCTGCGTGCCCAGGCTGCCACCCCGTCGCGGTTGCCGACGAGCTCGGGGTGATCGTGGATGAGCACGTTCTTCTGGTTCTGCGACAGCGTGGCCCACCAGGCGGCGTTGTCTGCCGGGGCCGCACCGGGCGGGGGCGGGGCGGGGATGCTCAGCGCGCCCAGCGCCGCACCGGAGTTCCCGGCGGCCGCCAAGTCCGTGCGGCCGTCGCCGGGGCCGATGACGTGGTTGGACAGGATACGATCCAGCACCGCGCAGAAGTCGTTGTCCACGTCCTCGGCCGCGGAGAGCACCTCCTGGATGCGGTCCTGCAACTCCACCGCGATCCGCTGCCGGTCCCGCATCGCCTGCACCCCATCGGGGTCCGCTTCGGTGCACACCGGCGGCGGCGCGTGGTCGGTGATGCCGCCGTCCTCACCGATGCGAAACTCGTGCGTGGCTGCCATGCTCTGGACTTCCTGCACCCCGTGCAGCACCCCGGTGATGGCATCCGACACGTCCCCCGCCGCGCGACGCAGGCTCGCGCCTTCGGCGGCCAGTTCCTCGGCGGCGTCAGCCAGCCTGGTGGCGCGGGCCGCGGCCGCCTCAGCGGCGGGCCCGGACCAGCCCTCCGGCATCGCCGTCGCCCGCAACTCCTCCGCGCACCCGAGCAACTGGTTGTAGCGGCTGTTCAGGACCCCGACCAGGCCGGCCAGCGGCTCCGAAGTCCAGCGGGCGACATCACCCCACGTGATCCCCCAGAAACCCACGCTCAGCCCGCCCCCCTGGGCAGCTGGAACTGCCGCAGATCATGCCGGGCGGCGTCCTCGTGGGCGCGATAAAACGCGGCAGCGTTCGTCATATCGCGTGCGTAGTCGGTGAACCCCGTCGCGATCGGCTTCACCTTCCCGGCCCAGTCCTGCTTCACCGCCGCCAGCTTCGCGACAGCCCGACCCCCGGGCATGCCGGCGTCCCCCTCCGGGATCGCCCCCGCGAAGTCCAGCGGACCGATCACATCCGCGACCCGCCGAGCGGCCTGACCAGCCGCCGCGATCTTGTCGATAATGACCTCATACCCGGCCATACCCGCCCGCGCCCCCTCCGCCCGGTCACTTCCATTTGCGTTCTGTGTTCGACCGGTGACACTACGGCAGCTGCCCGACCAGGCTCAACCAGTTCGGGCAAACCTGAGTAGCACTACTCATCGCCAGCACAGCAGGACGTATGGACGAATTGTGATGTCGAGTAGGCCCATGAACCCGGCGGCCAGCGTGACCGCCAGGGCCTTCCACCGCCGGTCGCCAGCGTCTCCCCCCAGGACGCCTTTGTGGGTGGCGATCCCGCGGCCAGGTGCCCCGTCGGGTTCCGCCACGCGCGCCGCCACGCGGGGCGTGTTCAGGCCGTCTCTACGTGCCCGCGGTGATGCCGGGGATACCTTTCAGCTCGCCCATCAGCATCGACGTGACCTTGACCGGGTAGTCGTACAGGGCGAAGACCGTCTCGCGTTGGCGGCCGATCAGCTTGAGGCGCACGGGGGTGTCGCCCTTGTGCGCGAGCAGTGTCTGCTTCAGTTCGCCGACCACGCCCTTGTCGAGCTTCTCGGCCGAGCAGTTCAGGACCAGCGGCGGGTCGTCCTCGCCGTTGCCGATTTCCGACAGGTCAAGGGGTACCAGGCCGCCGCCGAAGACGGACATCTTGTCCTCGCGCCAGTTCACCCGGCCCTTGACCAGCACGGCGTTGTCCTCGACGAGGTCGGCCGAGAACATGGCGTAGGACTTCGGGAAGAACAGCACCTCGAGCGAGGCGTCCATGTCCTCGACCGTGCAGATGGCCCAGGGCTCGCCCTTCTTGTTGACCCGCCGCTCGAGCGAGGTGATCAAGCCGGAGACGATCAGCTCGCCTTCCTTCGGCGGGTTGTCCAGGATCGCCGCGATCGGCCGGGGTGCGTGCTTACGCAGGATCCGCTCCGCGCCGTCCAGCGGGTGCGCCGACACGTACAGGCCCAGCATCTCGCGCTCGTAGGCGAGCAACTGCTTGCGCGGCCACTCCTCCTCGCAGAACTTCAGGTGCGCAAGCGGCGACGAGGAGGAAGACCCGGCGGGAGCGTCGTCGTCATCACCGCCGAAGCCGAACAGGTCGAACTGGCCCATCGCCTCCTGGCGCTTGAGCGGCACGACCGCCTCGACCGCGTCCTCGTGCACCTGGATCATCGACAGCCGGGTGGCGCCGAGCGAGTCGAACGCGCCCGCCTTGATCAGCGATTCGATCACGCGCTTGTTGCAGGCCACCAACTCGGACTTGTCCAGGAAATCGGTGAACGAGGAGTACTTGCCCTTCTCCTCGCGGGTCTTGATGACCGACTCGACGACGTTGGCGCCGACGTTGCGGACGGCGCCCATGCCGAAGCGGACCGCGTCCCCCACGGCGGCGAAGCGCTGGCCCGACTCGTTGACGTCCGGCGGCAGCACCTTGATCCCGAGTCGGCGGCACTCGGACAGGTACACCGCCGACTTGTCCTTGTTGTCCCCCACCGAGGTGAGCAGCGCGGCCATGTACTCCGCGGTGTAGTTGGCCTTGAGGTACGCGGTCCAGTACGACACCAGTCCGTACGCGGCCGCGTGGCTCTTGTTGAACGCGTACCCGGCGAACGGGAGGATCGTGTCCCACAGCGCCTGGATGGCCTCGTCGGAGAAGCCGTTGGCCCGCATCCCGGCGTGGAAGCCCTCGAACTCCTTGTCGAGAACCTCCTTCTTCTTCTTGCCCATCGCGCGGCGCAGCACATCCGCTCGGCCCATGGTGTAGCCGGCGACCTTCTGCGCGATGTGCATGATCTGCTCCTGATAGACGATCAGGCCGTAGGTGTCGGCCAGGATCTCCTTCAGGGGCTCCTCGAGCTCGGGGTGAATCGGCTTGACCTGCTGCCGCCCGTTCTTGCGGTCCGCGTAGTCGTTGTGCGCGTTCATGCCCATCGGGCCGGGGCGGTACAGCGCGCCGACCGCGACGATGTCGTCGAACACCGTGGGCTGCATGCGGCGCAGCAGGTCCCGCATGGGGCCGCCGTCCAGCTGGAACACGCCGAGCGTGTCACCGCGGGAGAGCAGCTTGTAGGTCTCCGGGTCCTCGACGCCGAGGGTGTCGAGATCGACATCCTCGGCGCGGTTGGTCTTGATGTTGTCGATCGCGTCACCGATGACGGTGAGGTTGCGCAGGCCGAGGAAGTCCATCTTCAACAGGCCGATGGCTTCGCACGACGGGTAGTCCCAGCCGGTGATGATCGACCCGTCGTCCCGCTGCCAGAGCGGGATCGCGTCCATCAGCGGCTCACTGGACATGATCACGGCGCAGGCGTGCACACCGGCGTTGCGGATCAGGCCCTCGAGCCCGCGGGCGGTGTTGAAGATCGTGCCGACCTCTTCGTCGGTCTCGATCAGCGTCCGCACCTCGGCGGCCTCGCCGTAGCGCTCGTGGTCCGGGTTGACGATGCCGGACAGCGGGATGTCCTTGGCCATGATCGGCGGCGGCAGCGCCTTGGAGATCTTGTCCGCGATCGCGTAGCCGGGCTGGCCGAAGTGCACGCGCGCGGAGTCCTTGATCGCGGCCTTCGTCTTGATCGTGCCGAAGGTGATGACCTGGGCGACCCGGTCGGCGCCGTACTTCTCGGTGGCGTAGCGCACCATCTCGCCGCGCCGGCGGTCGTCGAAGTCGATGTCGATGTCGGGCATCGACACGCGTTCGGGGTTGAGGAACCGCTCGAACAGCAGCTTCTGCGGGATCGGGTCGAGGTTGGTGATGCCCAGCACGTACGCGACCAGCGACCCCGCGGCCGAACCACGGCCGGGCCCGACCCGGATGCCGACGCTGCGCGCGTAGTTGATGAGGTCGGCGACGACGAGGAAGTAGGCCGGGAAGCCCTTCCCGATGATGACTTCGAGCTCCTTCTCGATGCGCTCCTCGTAGCCCTCGGGCGGGCCGTCCGGGAAACGCCACTTCATGCCCCTGGTGACCTCGGCGCGCAGCCAGCCGGCCTCGTCGTACCCCTGCGGGACCTCGAAGACCGGCATCCGGTCCTTGTGCGTGTAGACGTCGTCGTAGCTCTGCACCCGCTCGGCGATCAGCAGCGTGGAATCGCACGCACCGGGCACCTCGGAGTCCCAGTACTGGCGCATGTCCGCGGCCGACTTCAGGTAGTAGCCGTCGCCGTCGAACTTGAACCGGTTCGGGTCGTTGAGGGTCTTGCCCGACTGCACGCACAGCAGCGCCGAGTGCGAATCCGCCTGGTCCTGGGTGACGTAGTGGGAGTCGTTGGTGGCCAGCGGGCGGATGCCCAGCTGTTTGCCGATCTCGAGCAGGCCCTCGCGCACGGACCGCTCGATGGGCAGGCCGTGGTCCATCAGCTCGAGGAAGAAGTGCTCGGCGCCGAAGATGTCCTTGTAGTCCGACGCCGCCTGCATGGCCTCGGCCTTCTGCCCCAGCCGCAACCGGGTCTGCACCTCGCCGGACGGGCAGCCGGTGGTGGCGATGATGCCCTCGTGGTTCTCCGCGACCAGTTCGCGGTCCATCCGCGGCTTGCGGTAGTAGCCCTGGATGGAGGCCAGCGACGACAGCTTGAACAGGTTGCGCAGGCCGGTGGCGTTCTCGGCGAGCATGGTCATGTGGGTGTAGGCACCGCCGCCGGAGACGTCGCCGCCCTCGCCGTACTCGTCGGTGCCGCGCTGGCTGGCCTGCCCCCAGAACACGGGCTTCTTGTGGAAGCGGCTCTCCGGCGCCAGGTAGGCCTCGATGCCGATGATCGGCGTGAGCCCGGCCTTGCGCGCCTGCTGGTAGAACTCGTCGGCGCCGTACATGTTGCCGTGGTCGGTCATGCCGACGGCGGGCATCCCCAGGCGCTGCGCCTCCGCGAACAGCGGAGCGATCTTCGCCGCGCCATCGAGCATGGAGTACTCGGTGTGCACGTGCAGGTGAACGAAGGAATCGTTCGACACCAGCGAAAACCTCCCCTTAGCGGTACTGCGCCGTTGCTACCGATCCGACCACGGTCACGGCTATCCGGCCGGCGTAGCAACGGTTGCGTGCTGCTCGGGGCTGCCTGCTCCGGTCGGATCGGTACTTCCCGGCCTGGGGTGCCAGCCTAGCTCGGGGCGCCGACAGTTTCGTGCAGGCGTGCCGGGCTGTGCTGTGGTTGGCCGGGTCGTCGCAGGTCCGTAGGGTCGATCTCATGCGTGCGGAGGACGTGAGCCGGTTCCGGGCCGAGACACCCGGCTGCGCCGAGGTGATCCACTTCAACAACGCCGGGTCGGCACTGCCACCCGCGACGGTCGTCGACACGGTCGTCGGCTACCTGCGCGACGAGGCGCTGCGAGGTGGCTACGAACTCGCCGCGGCGACCCGCGAACGGTTCGACGACGTGTACGTCTCGGTCGCGCGGTTGCTGGGCGCCCGTCCCGCCGACATCGCGCTCACCGACAACGCAACCCGGTCGTGGCAGGCCGTGTTCTACGCGCTGCGGCTCGGGCCCGGCGACAAGATCCTCACCTGCCGCTCCGAGTACGCCAGCAACGCGATCGCGTACCTGCAGTCCGGTGCCGAGGTGGAGGTGGTCGCCGACGACGAGACCGGCCAGGTCGACGTCGCCGATCTGGAGCGCCGCATCGACGGGCGGGTCAAGCTGATCTCGATGAACCACGTGCCCACGCACAGTGGCCTTGTCAACCCGGCCGAGCGGGTCGGCGAGGTCGCCGAGCGGGCCGGCATCCCGTTCCTGCTCGACGCGTGCCAGAGCGCCGGGCAACTCGATCTGGACGTGACGAGGCTGCGCTGCGATGCCTTGTCCGCCACCGGCCGCAAGTACCTGCGCGCGCCGCGCGGTACCGGGATCCTGTACGTGCACCCGCGGCTGCGCGACCGGCTGGAGCCGGCGATGCTCGACCTGCACGCGGCCACGTGGACGGCGCCGGACAGCTACGAGATCGACCCGACGGCGAAGCGCTTCGAGGTGTGGGAACGCAACTACGGCACGACATTGGGGCTGGGCGCCGCCGTCGACTACGCGCTGGCGATCGGCCTGCCGGCGATCGAGGACCGCGTCACCGCGCTCGCCGCGCACCTGCGCGCGGAACTGTGTGGCCAGTCCGGCGTCACGGTGCACGACCGGGGCGAGCGCAAGTGCGGCATCGTCACGTTCAGCGTCGCGGGCATTCCCTCGCCGGAGGTCAAGGAGGCGTTGGCGCTGGCGGGCATCAACACGTCGGTCACGAACCGCACCGGAGCGCAGTACGAGCTCGGCGCGCGGGACCTGCCGGAATCGGTGCGCGCGTCGGTGCACTACTACAACACCGAGGACGAAATTGCTTCCCTGGTCGCCGAAATCGAGAAAGTCACCAGGACGCGAAACTAGACCGATAGATTGTTATTTCTTTTCGCAGTAACACTGTCCCGGGTCGAAACGACATGAATCACGCAATGCGGCCGCACCATCATTTTTCACCCCGTAAAGGACTTTGCATTCATGTCGCTGACAAAACGCGCTCTCGGTATCGCTGCTGCCGCCGTGGGCCTCGCCCTGATCGGCCCCGCACCGCTGGCTTTCGGTGCAACTGCGGACAAGGACTGCAGCGATTTCCAGTACCAGGAAGACGCACAAGCTGTTTATGACGCCAACCCGTCCGACCCGAATGGCCTCGACGGGAACGACAACGACGGAATAGCGTGCGAGTCCTTGCCGCACCGTCCAGTGGCACAGACCCCGCCGGTTACCGGGACGAAAACCTCGAAGCCGAGTACCTCGACCAAGGCACCGACGTCCACCACCACCACGAAGAGCACCTCGTCGGGCAGCCAGGTGAAGGTGAAACCGGCCGGTGGCGTGGCCACCGGTGGCGGGGACGCCGGCGACGGCAACGACGGCGGCGCCTGGGCCGCCGGTGGCCTGCTGCTGGTCGGCGGGGCCGCGGGCGGCGTCGTCTACCTGCGGCGGCGCGCCACGCGATGAGCGACGGTCTCCGGCGCCGGTGGCCGGCCTTCGTGGCCACCGGCGCCCTCGCGCTCGCACTGGTCGCGGGATGTGGTGCGGCCGTCGCTCCGGCGGCCGCACCGCCGTCCACCGGCCCGGAGGCGGTCACGACGGCGCCCGCATCCTCCGGCCCGGTCGCGCACAGCAAGCCCGTACGGCTGGAGGTGCCGGCGATCGGCGTCGACGTCAGCCCGATCGTGGACCTCGGTCTCACCGCGGACGGCGCGCTGGAGGTTCCGCAGGACGCGAAGACGACCGGGTGGTACACCGGCGGCCCGGCGCCCGGCGAGACCGGGCCCGCGGTGCTCGCCGCGCACGTGGACTACAACCACGTGCCCGGCACGTTCACGCGGCTCAAGGACCTGCGGCCGGGCGACGAGGCGATCGTGCACCGTGCCGACGGCACGACGGCGGTGTTCACCGTCTATGCCGTCGACAAGTACCCGAAGTCGTCGTTCCCGACGGACAAGGTCTACGGCGACACGGCGTCCCCGGAGCTCCGGCTGATCACCTGCGGCGGCCAGTTCGACCGGGCCAGCCGCAACTACGAGGACAACATCGTCGCCTACGCGCGGCTCTCGGCCGGGCGGTAAGGGCTCAGGGCACGAACGACTCGATGGCGGGGTCGACCGGGTCGTGTCGCACGGCTGCATGAGCTGTGGTCGGCCATCGGCGAGCCGGCTACGGCTGATGGAGCAAGGTGAGGTAGACGTCGAGCTGGGCCGCGCCGGCGAGAAGGGTGCGGCTGCGCGTGGTCAGCCGGTGCTACCAGGAGTCGAGGAAGGCGCGCAACGCGTCCGCCCCGCCGGCCTCGCGCAGTGCCTCGATGAACTGCGCGATCTGGGGCAGCCGGTACCCGCCCCGGCGTAGCTGCCGAGCGATCTCGGCGTCGCGCACGCAGCCGGGCGAGTAGTGGCGGTAACCCGTTGCCCGGTCGCGGTCGGGGTGCAGGATGCCCGCGGTCTCCCACGTGCGCAGCGTCGCCGGGTGCACGCCGAGCCGGCGCGCGAGTTCGCCGACGGTCAGTGGTCGGCCATGGACCGGGGCGGGCGGGGTGGCGGACAGGCCGGCGAGCGCCGCCGCGACCTCCGTGCGGGTGTCGCGTTCGGCGAGCAGCGCGCCGTGCGCGGCATCGATGAGCCGGTAGGCGGATTCGGCGTCGCCACGGTTGGTCGCGCGCATGATCTCCATTGCCTGCTGGTGCCCGTGGCCGCCGCGCAACGCGAGGAAGGCACGCAGCGCCTGCGCGTGCAGCGGCGTGTAGCGCCGGTGGCCGGCCTCGCTGCGCTCGGTCGGCGGCAGGATTCCCGCCTGGTCGTAGTTGCGGATCGCCTGCGGGGACAACCCGTGCTCGCGGGCGAGGTCGACGGGCCGCAACTTACACCTCCGTTTGAGGATTTAACCAGGCATACCCAGGTAGCGGCAGCAGAAGTTTCACTCGATTCTTCAACGATAGTGTCGAAGGCAGTTACCTTCTGGAAGGGGTGCCGCATGTCTACTGCCGCATCGCCGCGCGGGATCGCCCGACAGCTCGACGACCCTGCCGGCCTGGGCCGCGCCTTCGACGAACTGCTCGCGGCGCGGGGCGAGCCGCCGGTCGTGCTCGCGCTCGGCGAGCCGGCCCATGGGATCGAGGCGTTCCCGTTGCTGCGCAACGAAGTTCTCCGGCACCTGGTCGAACGGGGGTACCGGTCGATCGTGCTGGAGACCGACTTCTTCGCCGCGTCCGTCGTGGACGACTATGTGGGCGGGGGCACGGCGCAGATCGACACGGTGCTCGCGACCGGGTTCAGCCATGGGTTCGGCGCCGTGCCGGGCAACCGCGAACTCGTCGAATGGCTCCGCGCACACAACGCCGACCGCGCATCCCAGGATCGGGTTCGCTTCTACGGTTTCGACGCGCCGCTGGAGTATTCCGCTGCGCCGAGCCCGCGACGCGCACTGTGCGCGGTCGGGGAATACCTGCCCGCGGCGCTGCGGCCCGAGTCGTTCCGCAACCTCGACACACTCCTCGGCGAGGACGGGAACTGGACGAACCCGGCGGCCATGTTCGACCCGGAAGCGTCTGTGGGCGACTCCAACCGCGCTCGCACACTGCGCATCGTCGCCGACGACCTCGCCGACGCGGTGCGCCGCGCGCGATCCAGCCTGTGCCCCGCCGACCCGGCCGGCTACGCCGATGCCGTCGCGCACGCGCGCACCGCACAGGGCTTGCTGCGCTATCACGCCGCCATGGCCGCCCCCGCGCCGGATCGCTTCGCGGCCCTGCTCGGCGTGCGCGCCGAGATGATGGCCGACAACCTGCTCGCGATCGTCTCGCACGAGCGGCGACGCGGGCCGAGCCTGGTGTTCGCGCACAACGCCCACCTGCGACGTACGGGGTCCGGCAACGCCGGTGCGCTCGTGGCGACGTCCCTCGGCGAGCGCTACCTGTTCCTGGCGACCGACGCCAGTCCCGACAGCGAGCCGGGCACCCTCCAGCACGTGCTGGCCGAGGCGACCGGCCGCCGCGCCCTGTTCCCGGTGCCGGCCCTGCGCGCCGCGCTTCCCCCGTCACTCGGCACGGGCGAACCGATCGTGCGCGGCCATCTCCCGCTGACCCCGGCGGATGTGACCGGCGCCGACGCCGTCATCTTCATCACCGACACCGACGGGAAGCAGCATCAGTACTGGTAGCGGCGCATCCGCTGGGAGCTTCGCTCAGCCGAGCATGCCCAGCTGATCCGCGAGGCGCTCCCGGTGTTCGGCCGGGCTGCCGAACAGGTAGGCCAGCGTCTTGACCCGGCGCAGGTACAGGTGGGCCACGTGCTCCCAGGTGAAACCGATCCCGCCCAGGGTGTCGATGAGCCCCTCCGCCACGCTCGAACCGGCTTCGCCGCAGTAGGCCTTGACCACCGAGACCGTCTCCGCGGCCGAGGAGTTCTCCGCCAGTTCGACGGCCGCCGCTTCGACGGCCGCGCGCATCTGCTCCACCAGTGCCAGGTGCTCGGCCAGCCGGTGCTTGATCGCCTGGAAAAAGCCGATCACCCGGCCGAACTGCTCGCGTGTCTTGGCGTAGTCGACCTCGATCTCCAGGCACCGCGCGGCCGCGCCGGCCTGCTCGGCGGCGCACGCGAAGGCACCGAGTTCGCTGACCGCGGCGAGCCCGGCGGTGAAATCGCCGCCGATGCGTTCCGCGACGGCGTCCTGCAGGCGAAGCTGCCCGACCTTGCGGGTCAGGTCGAGCGAGGGGCTCGGCTCGACGTGCACACCCTGACCGTCGGCCCGTACGGCGAACAGTCCGGTGCCGCCGTCGGCAGCGGCGACGACCAGCACCGTGTCCGCCGCGGGCAGGTCGACGACGTGTCGCTTGCGGCCGCTGAGCCGCCAGGCGCCACCGGTCGCCGTCGCCACGACGGCCGTGCCGGGGTCGTCGTCGACCGCCAGCGCGGCGACGGCCGAGCCCTCCGCGAGCGCGGGGAGCAGCTTCTTGGCGGCCGGCTCGTCTCCGGCGCGCAGCAGCGCCGCGGTGGCCAGCACCGCGCTGCCGAGGAACGGCGCGCCGAGCAGGGCGCGCCCGCTCTCCTGGAGCACGATGCCCAGCTCGACGGTGCTCAGTCCCTGCCCGCCGAACTCCTCCGGGACCAGCACCCCGGCCACGCCGAGATCACCGGCGAACTGTGCCCACATCTGCCTGGCGAAGCCGTCGCCGGTCTCGGCCAGCTCCCGGACCGTGGCCTCGTCCAGATGGTCGGCCAGGAAAGCGCGAATCGCGGCGCGGAGATCTTCGCGCTCGGCTGCTGTGGTCGTGGTGGTCACGCGACTCTCCCTCGTTGATGCGGCGGCGTCAGCCGCGCGGCAGGCCGAGTACCCGCTCGGCGAGAACGTTCTTCACGATCGGCGAGGTCCCCGCCGCGATGGTCTGCGCCCTGGCGCTCAGGTAACCGCCCGCGACGTCCTGCTGGTCACCGGCGACGCCCTCGATTCCGGCGAGGTCGAGCCTGGTCCCGGACAGTCGCTGGGCGGCCTCGCTCCACACGAGTTTGATCACGGACTGCTCGGCGCCCGGCTGCTCTCCCGCCGCGAGCCGCGACAGGCTCGCCTCGCCAAGCAGCGCCACGACCCGCGCCTCGATGAAGTGCCGCACGAGGGTGTCCCGCTGCACCGGTGAGAAATCGCGGGAGCGGTTCGCCGCGATGAACTCACGAACCTCACGTTCGAACCGCGTCGCGAAGATGGCGACCCCCGAACGCTCGTGACCAAGAGTCGTCATGGTCACCGTCCAGCCGTCGTTCTCCGGGCCCAGCAGGTTCGCGGCCGGAACCCGCGCGTCGGTGAAGAACACCTCCGCGAACTCCGCCTGCCCGTTGATCTGCCGGATGGGGCGCACCTCGATGCCGGGCGTGGACAGGTCGACGAGCAGGGCCGAGATCCCCCGGTGCTTGGGCGCCGCGGGATCCGTCCGCACCAGCAGCTCCATGTGGGTGGCCCGCATGCCGCTCGACGTCCAGATCTTCTGGCCGTTCACCACGAACTCGTTGCCATCGCGCACCGCCCGCGTGCGCAGGCCCGCCAGGTCCGAACCGGCGCCGGGCTCACTGAAACCCTGGCACCACACCTCATCGGCGCTGAGAATGCGCGGCAGGCTCTTCTTCTGCTCGTCGTTGCCCCACCTCGCCAGCGTGGGCCCGACGTTCTTCAACCCCAGCATCCCCGGCAACGCGGGCATCCCGTAACTCGCCACGACGTCCTCGACGGCCAGGACATCGTGGGCGGGCAGACCGCGGCCGCCGTGCTCCGGCGCCCACCCGGGCGCGGCCCAGCCGCCCGCCGCCATGACGCGCTGCCAGGCGACGCGAGTGTCCCAGCTCGTGTCGTCGCTACCGTGCTCCGCGCGAAACCGCGGGACAGCCTCGTCGAGAAAGGTGCGTAGTTCGTCCAGTACGTCCGTGCTCATGACGTCGTGTCTCCTCGGTCGGCGATGGCTCGGGCCGGTCAGGCGACGACGCCCGCGCGGCGCAGTTCGTCGATGTCGGCGGCGGGAATGCCGAGACCGGTGAGGATGTCCTCGGTGTGCTCGCCGAACTCCGGCGCGCGGCGGATCTTGCCGGGGTCCTGATCGAACAACACCGGCGGCGTGACGAGGGAGAGCGTGCCCCCCGGGTTCGAGACCTCCTGCACGAACCCGTTGGCGATCGCCTGCGGATCCTCGTGCATCTCCTTCGGTGTCTGCACCGGCGCCCACACCCCGGTGATCCCGGCCAGGCTCGTGCGCCACTCGGCGAGTGTCCGTCCGGCGAAGATCGGATCGAGCAGACCGATCAGCTCGATGTTGTTGCGGGCCCGGTCGGCCGCGGTCGCGAACCGTTCGTCCGCGGCGAGATCGGGCTTGCCCAGCGCGGCACAGAAGCTGAGCCAGTCCTTCTGCGGATCTCCCAGGAAGGACAGGTGCACGAACCGGTGGTCGGCCGTCTCGTACATCCCGTTGGTCCAGGGCGTCGCCTCACGCGGCGGTTTGCTCTGGAACAGCTGGTCCTCCACCGGGAACAGGCTGCTGATCACCGCGGGACCGTTGAACCACAGCGCCGTGCTCAGCAACGAGGAATCCACGACCGGGGCCACATCGGTGCGCTCGCGCTGCAGGAGCGCCGCGCAGATGCCGCCGGCGAAGGCCAGGCCCGACATGCCGTCGCCGTGCCCCACCATCCCCGGCGGGAAGTCCGTGCCGGTCACGGCCATCGCCGTCGCCGCGAGCGAACCGCGCGCCCACCAGGACGCGCCGTCGTAGCCACCGCGCTCGGACTCGGGGCCACGCGGGCCGGCCCCGGTTCCCTTGGCGTAGACGATGCGCGGGTTGCGCGCACGGATGTCCTCGACGTCCACCCCGAGCTTGCGCCGGGTCGCGGGCAGATAGCTGGTGAGGAACACGTCCGCCTCCTCCACCAGCCGGTACAGGATGTCCCGCGCACGCTCGTCGGCGAGGTTCAGCGCGAGCCCGCGCTTGCCCCTGTTGTAGTGCTGGAACATCCAGCTCGCCCCGCCCGGCTCCGTGGTTCCGCCCTGGAACAGCCGCATCGGGTCGGGCGCGTGGGGATTCTCGATGTGGATCACATCCGCACCCCAGCTGGCGAGCACGGCGCCCGCCGCCGGACAGAACGCCCACACTGTCAGATCGAGCACCTTCAAGCCGCGTAAGACATCCACGTCCGCTCTCCCCGCCCGTCAAGGCTTCATTGCCGAATGACCAGACCCCGGTGGAGTGGCCCGTTGCTGACGTCGCGGGGCCGTCGAACGGCTGTCCTGAAACCAAACCGAGAAGCCCTACTGTAACTACGACGAGACCAGTCGCGCAATCCTGCGCGGACGGGCAGGTGTGTTGGCCCGCAGGCACTCCGCCCGGACTCGTCAGGGCACCGGCAGGCCGGCGCCGGTCAGGTGAGTCCGCGGGTGAGCAACGCGCAGCCCACGGTGCTGCCCGCCCCGTTCGTCACCACCGAGACCTCCGGCTGAGTGGGCAGCTGCCGATCGCCCGCATCGCCGCGCAACTGGAGCGCGGCCTCGTGCAAGTGGCCGAACCCGTGCAGGCGCCCCCCGGAGAGCTGGCCACCATCGGTGTTCAGCGGCAGCTCGCCGTCGCGGGAGATGCGCTTGCCGCCGTCGAGGAACGCACCTGCCTCGCCGGTCCCGCAGAAGCCGAGCGCCTCCAGCCACAATGTCGTGATGATGGAGAACCCGTCGTAGATGTGGGCGCTGTCGACGTCGGCGGCCGTGAGCTCCGTGCGCTCCCACATGTGGGCCGCGGGGCCCCGGCCGGGGAACGTGGCGAGATCCTCCCATTGGTCCCAGGACGGCCTTCCCCGGCTCGCCGTGCCGAGCGCGTTGACCTGCACCGGGACGTGCGGGCAGTCGGCCACCGTGTCGACATGGGAGACGACCAGGGCCGTGGCGCCGTCGCACGGGATGTCGCAGTCGAACAGGCACAACGGCGTCGCGATCATCCGGGACTCGAGGTAGTCGTCGAGAGTCAGCGTCCGGCCACGCATCAAGGCCCGCGGGTTGAGCTGTGCGTTGGCCCTCGACACGACGGCGAGCTGGCCCAGCTGCTCGCGGGCGAGCCCGAAGGTGTCCATGTGGTAGCGCGCCAACGGGGCCAGCCAGCAGGCGGCGGACACCGCGCCGAACGGCAGTATGTACTGGAACGCACCGTCGACGGCCGCGGTGCCCGCCCCGATCCCACGACGGCCACCCCCGCCCTGCGCCGTCGCCTCGGTGACGGTGCGGAAGACGACAACATGCCGCGCCAGCCCGGTCGCGATCGCCATGCACGCGTTGACCAGCGCCTGCAGCTGGGCCGCGCCGTCGGAGCTTCCCGAATAGAAGTCCAGCTCGAGGCCGAGCGCGTCCTGCACCGCTGCCGGGCTGGGGCCGCCGAACCCGCCGTGTGCCGTGCCGCTCCCGCCGGTGGGATAGGTCACGAGGCCGTCGATGTCGGAGAGGCGCAGACCCGCATCCGCGACCGCGTTCGTGATGGCCTCCACCGTCAACGACATCTCGGTGCGGCCGAGGTTCCGCCCGACGGCGGACTGCCCCAGACCCGAGATGTACGCGGTGCGCTCACCGATGACCGTCACTTGCCACTCCCGTCCACCGGCCGGAACAACGGGTACCACACGTCCCCGTCCGGATGCTGCTCGAACACGACCTCGACCGGCGACCCGAGAACCACGTCCTCACCCTCGATATCCACAAGATTGGTGGTCAGCCGCAGGTTGGGCTGTTCAGCCAGCTCGACCCACGCGATGATGTACGGCTCGGCACCGGGGATCCACGGCTGCACGTTCACCGTGTAGCTCGCCACCACGCCGCGCCCGCTCGCCTGCTCCGCGCCCACCTCCAGGCTGCCGCAGGCACGGCACACCGGTGCGGGCGGATGAAACCACGTGCCGCAGCCGCGGCACCGGTGAATCATCAGCCTGCCGTCGGCGCCGCCGGTCCAGAACGCGGTGTTGTCGGCGTCGAGGAACGGCTTGACCCGCAACGGCAGAACCGAACCAACACTGGTGCGAGCCGTCATCGGCCCTCCCTATCCGCCCGCGGGCATGCCGCATCGAAAGCAAATCTCGGCTGGTACGAGGCCATTGTAGATCTTACGGGCGTCGCCGTCGACGATCTTGCGGTTGCCGGGCACGCGGATCCAATGAGGACAGACGCTGGGGCCGATCGGTGACAAGACCAGGAAGCACCTGGTACAACGGCACATGCTCGCTCGATCGGTTCCCAGGTATGGAGGAGATCCATGTCCAGCCGTGACGTTGCGCCGCTCAAGGTAGGTTTCCTCGACGAGGGTCTGACCGAGGACCCGCAGGCGTTCGCGGGCGAGGGCAGCCGTCCGCTGCGGATGCGCTTCGACGAGGCCCTCTCCACCGGCGAACTCGACAGGCCGGTCGAACTTGTCGTGCGCCGCGGCGTGGGGCTCCCACGCGGCACGGCGAAGGCCGTCCAGGACGCGTGGCACGCACTCGCCGACGACGGCTGCCTGGTCATCCTCGGCCCCGGCATCACCGACAACTGCATCGCCGTGACACCCCTGTTCGAAACACGAGGCGTGCCGACCATCAACTTCCCCGGAACGACCCTCAGCCGCGGGCTTTTCGGATTCCAGTACCAACTGGGCGCCCTCTACTGGGACGGCCCGCTCATCGCCGGTGCAATGGCCAGGGCCGGCCTGCACCAGATCGCGGTCATCCGGGACAAGTCGCCCATCGGCGCGGAGTATTTCGACTATTTCTCAGCGGAATGCGAACACCTCGGCATCTCCATCGCGCGGGACCTGAAATGCTCTCCGGTCGCCGACGACCTCACCACCACAGTCGAACAGGCGCGCGCGGCCGAGCCGGACGCCCTGGTCTACCTCGGCTTCGGTGGCGTGCTCGGCGTGCTCTCCCGCGCCCTGACCGCGGCGGGCTGGTCCCCTCCCCGGTTCACGACGACAGCGGGAATGCACTTCTACACCAAGACACCGGACGAACGCGAACAGCTCAAGGGCTGGGTCTACGTCGATCAGGTGGACGAGCGCAACACCGCCTACACCGGCCTGCAGGACCGATACGAGCAGCGGTTCGGCGAGCGCCCGGTCAGCCCGCTCACGGGTGCTCTCTACGACCTGGCCACCCTGGCGGTGCTCGGCCTGCGCAACGCCACCGTCCGCACCCCGGACGGCGTGCGCGAGGGGCTCGAACGCATCCATCAGGTGCCGGCGGCGCTGGGTGGCCCCGGAACCGTGATGGGGTTCGGCCCATGGGAACGCACCGCGCTGAAAGGCAAGGACTACCTGGTGCTGCGGCAGATGGACGGGCAGGTGACCCGGCCCTACGAATAGCCTACGGGCCGGGCGCCGGGCGCAGGCGCTGCCGCAGAAGGTGCTTCTGGATCTTCCCAACGGAGGTCCGCGGCAGGTCGGTCACGAACTCCACCGAGTCGGGCACCTTGAACTTCGCCAGCCGGTCGCGGCACAGCGCGATCAGCTCCTCCGCCGTGACCTGCTGTCCGTTGTGGACCACCACGAACACGATCAGCGCCTCGTCGCGCATCTCGTCCGGGACGCCGACCGCCGCGCTCTCGAACACGGCGGGATGGGTGTTGACGACGCTTTCGACCTCGCCGCACGACACGTTCTCGCCCGCGCGCTTGATCATGTCCTTGGCCCGGTCGACGAAATACAGGTAACCGTCGGCGTCCGCACGCGCGACATCACCGGTGTGCAGCCAGCCGGACACCAGCGTCTTGTCCGTGGAGACCGGGTCGTCGAGGTAGGCCGCCATCACCGTCCGGCCCGGCTCGCCGGCGACGAGGAGCTGCCCTGGCTCTCCCGGCGCCACGTCGTGGCCTTCCTCGTCGATCAGCCGAACGCGCGCGCCGGTCACCGGGCGGCCCATGCTCGCCGCGTCCCGGCGCTCGTACAGCGGGTTCATCAACGGCGGGAACACCGTCTCGGTCATCCCGTACAGCTGCAGCAGCGGCACTGCGAAGCGGGATTCGAAGGCGTCGGCCTGCGCCGCGGACACGTTCTGCGCGAACAGGACCGCCCGCAGCGCGTGCGCGCGGTCGTTGTCGCTGGGCTCGTGGGCCAGGATCATCCGGATCGGCGCGGCGAACAGGCTCGCCACCGTCGCGCGCAGCGCCACCGCCTGCGCGGACCAGCGGCTGGCCGTGAACCGGGGCGCGAGCCCGATCGACGCGCCCGTGACCAGGGCCGACATCGTCGAGTAGTACTGCGCGTTGCCGTGGAACAGCGGGAGCACGACCAGGTGCCGGTCCTCCGGCCGGAGCCGGAGGTGCCCGGCGACGACATCGCCGGCGTGGAGGTAGGCGGCGTGGGTGACGAGCACGCCCTTCGGCTTGCTGGTGGTGCCCGACGTGTACAGCACCGCGGCCACCGAATCCGCCGGGACACTGGGAAGATCGTGGCCGGCCGCATCGTCGTGCGCCCACCCGCCGGTGATGTCGAGCACGAGCCCGGCGCCCGCGGCCTCGACCGTGGCACGCAGGTCCGGCTCGGTCACCACGACGCGGCAGCCCGCGTGGTGGTGGATGTAGCGCAACTCGTCCACTGTGGACAGCGGGTTGGTGGGCACGATCGCCGCGCCGAGCAGTGCCGCGCCGAACCACACGTCGTAGAAGCCGGGACAGTTCGTCAGGTGGACGCCGACCCGGTCGCCCGGCCCCACACCGAGCTCCCGCAACGCCGCGGCGGTGCCGCGGGCGCGGGCGGCCATCTGCTGCCACGTGGTGGTCTCCACGAGGCCGGGTTCCCGTTCGAAGCACAGGAACGTCGCGTCCGGTGTCCGGGCGGCACCGTCGGCGAGCACCGAGCCGAGCGTGGTCCCGCTGCGGCTGGAGATCTGCGGCGTGGACAAGGTGAAACCCCCTAGTGACTAGTGTCGCGTAATCCTGGTTGCCTGGCGCGGTCAAGCATCCCCCGCCGCTGCGGCGCGGGGGCCGGAGGTGGCCTTCGGCGCCCATGTGGCACCCAAGGCCACCTTCGGCGCCCAAGCGGGCCGGAGTAAATGGGGCGGAATCATTCGACACTAGTGGCTGGTCGCGGCGTTGCGGCCAAGATAGGCCTCTCGCAACAGTTCCGGGTTCGCGCGCAGCACGCTCGCGGGCTCCGCCAGTACGACGTCCCCGTGCGCGAGGACGACCGCCCGGTCGGCGACGCCCAATGCCATCTGGATGTGCTGTTCCACCAGCACCACCGCGGTATCCCGCTCGCGTGCGATCCGCCGCACCACGGCGAGGATGTCCCGCACGATCACCGGCGCCAGTCCCATGCTCAGCTCGTCGATGAGCATCACCTTGGGGTTGGCGACGAGCGCTCGCGCGAGCGCCAGCATCTGCTGCTCGCCGCCGGAGAGCACGCCCGCGTTGACCTTCAGCCGCTTCGCCAGCGCCGGGAAGTAGCCGGTCGCGTCGGCGAGTGCGGCCTTCCCGCGTCGGCCGAAGGACACGTTGTCCGCCACCGACAACGTGGTGAACAGGCATTTGTCGTCGGGGACGAGCGCGATCCCGGCGCGGGCGCCGAGATAGGGGCGGGAATGGTTGAGCGCCTTGCCGCCGACCAGGATCTCACCGCTGACCGGGCGCAGCAGGCCCGCCATGGTGAGCAGGCTGGTCGTCTTGCCCGCGCCGTTGGCGCCGAGCATCGCGACGATCTCGCCGGGCTCCACTTCGAGGTCGAGGCCGCGGACGACCGGTCGGCGGTGGTACCCGGCGTCGAGACCCCGGCACACCAGGATCGGGCTCATGCGGCGTCCCCTTCCGCGGCCGCCGTGACGCTGCCGAGATACGCGGTGATCACCTGCGGCTGCGCGAGTGTCTCCCGCGGCTCGCCGGCGGCGATGACCTTGCCGAAGTCGAGTACGACGATCTCGTCGCAGACACCCGCCACCAGTTCCATGTCGTGATCGACGAGCAGCATGGTGACGCCCGAGTCGCGGACCGCGCGCAGGCGCTCCCCGAGCCAGGCGCTCTCCGTGGAGTCCAGCCCGGCGGCCGGTTCGTCGAGCAGCACCAGGTCGGGTTCTCCGGCCAGGGCCTGCGCCACCGACACCAGCTTGCGCCGGCCGCTGCTCAGCTCGCCGGCCTGGACGTCGAGCAACTGAGCGAGACCGAGCGTGTCCACCAGCGCCCGGGTCTCTGGCCGCGCGCGTTCCGGGCGGCCCGCGACGATCGCGCGCACCGTCGACCACCACCCGCCGGTGCGCCGCTCGCCGATGAGGATGTTCTCCCGCACCGTCAGGTCGTCGAAGATGCCGCCGGCCTGGAAGGTGCGGGCGATCCCGTGCCGGGCGCGGTGATGGGCACGCAGCCGGTCGATCCGCGCGCCGCGGAACGACACGGTGCCCGCGCAGCGGACGAACCCGGTGAGAGCGTCGACGAGCGTCGTCTTGCCCGCACCGTTGGGCCCGATGAGCCCCACGATCGCGCCTTCCGGCACGGTCAGCGAGACGTTGTCGACCGCGACGACGCCGCCGTAGCGCACTGTCAGATCCGTGACGGACAGGAGTGGTTCGGTGTTCATCGGCGTACCCGTTCCGCTTCGGTGACCACCACTTCGGAGCCGGCGAGCCCGGCCGCCTCCGGTGCCGGGACCGGCCGCCTGAAGACCGCGCGGGCCAGCCGCTTGAGCGGTTCCTGGACCGCGCCGCCGATCCCCTCGGGGTGCCTGATCACGGCGAAGATCAGCATCAGCCCGGTGACCAGCAGGTAGTAGTCGCCGAAGCTGATCAGCCGATCGGTGATCACGAAGACGAGGCCGTTGCTGCCGACGATGCCCGCCACGACCGCACCCGCGACCGTCGTGATCCCGGAGATGTAGCAGACACCGAACAGCATGATCGAGGTCAGCACGTCGAACGAGTCACCGGAGATCGCGGTCTGCTGGTAGCCGAGCATCGCGCCACCGAGGCCCGCGATGCACGAGCCGACGGCGAAGCCGATCAGCTTGACGCGCGCCACGTTGATGCCGTTGGCCGCGGCCGAGCGCTCGTCCGCGCGGACCGCCAGCATCTGCGCGCCGAGCCTGCTCCGCCGCAGGTTCGCCACGCCGATGCCGGCCAGCGTGAGCACGACCAGGCACAGGATGCCGAACTGGATTCGCGGGTACCCGTTCCCGCTGCCGATCCGCAGGTCCAGGCCGAACAGCGACGGGCCGGTCACCTTGGCGCCCGAGGTGCCGCCGTTGAGCGCGTTGTTCTGGAAGTACACCGACTGGATCGCGATGGCCGCCGCGATGGTGACCACCGCCAGGTTCACCCCTCTGACCCGCAGCGCGGGGAGACCGACCAGGGTGCCGACCACGCCGGCGCACAGGGCCGACAGGATCGGCGCGAACGGGAACGGTATGCCCCATTCCGTGGTCATCCGCGCCAGCAGCAGCGCGGACAGACCGGCGAGGCTGTACTGCGCGAACGAGATCTGACCGACGTACCCGGTCACGACCACGAACGACAGCGCGATGATCGCCAGCACCACGCTCGTGGTCAGCGCCGCGCGATAGCTGCCCTGCAGGGCGAACAAGGCGACCAGGCCGATGACGAACGGGATCGCCGCGGAGAGACCGACGTGCTGTGGCCGGCGTGTCACCGGCAGGTCCTGCACGAGCAGCAGGCCGCGCGCCGGCAGCGAGGTACCGCGGACGACCAGCACGATGAGCACGGCGGCCAGTGGCAGCAGGTCCTGCAGGCCGTTGCCCAGCCAGGTCGGGTACCAGGCGTTCGTCGACTGGAGACTCAGGTCGGACTGCAGCATCCCGAGCACGAGCCCGGCGACGGTGATCACCGCGAGCGAGCTGAACCGGCCCAGCAGCGCCACGGCCAGCGCCGGCACCACGAGCAGCGTGAAACCCGACGGCGTCAGCGAGACCAGCGGCGACACCAGGGCACCGGCCACCCCGGCGATGCCGGAGCCGAGACCCCAGTTGGCGAGCGCGACCCGTTCCGGCGAGACGCCGACGATCACGCTGCCCTTCTCGGACTCGACGACCGCCTTGGTGACCGTGCCGAACCGGGTGAAGTTGTAGATCGTGACCGCGATGGCGAGCAGGATCAGCGCCAGCCCCGCGGCCCACAGCCGGTCGGTGGGGATGGTGAGCCCGCCCAGCTGGAGCGTCCCCGACGGGAACAGCGCGGACACGCCAACGGGGTTGGTGCCGAGCCGGAGGCTGACCACGCCCTCCAGCACGAGCAGGATCCCCACCGACGCGACGGCTTTCGCGACCGCGCGCGCGTGCCGCAGCGGGCGGAAGATCAGGACGTAACACAGCAGGCCGAGCACCACGCTGATGGCGAGCGTGATCAGCAGTGCCGCCCACACCGGCATCGGCCCACCCAGGTGCACCTGCGCGGGCAGGCCGAAGATCGGGTTGAAGAGGTCACCGGAGCTGCGCAGCCCGTTGAAGGTGTAGGCGCCGTACATGCCGATGGCGCCGGTGCCGAAGTTCACGACACCCGAGCTGCGGTAGAACACGGCGAGGCTCAGCCCGAACGCGGCCAGGATCGCCCCGTTGCCCAGCCCGAGGACCAGGAAGGTCAGGTTCTGCATGGGGCGCTCCTCACCTCGGGTTCCACATCCGGCTAGGCATTCGCGGTCCACCGGGTGATGGCTTCGCAGGCCTGGCGAAGCAGGTCGGGGCGGCCCTCGAAGTAGTGCGTCGCGCCCTCGATCAGGACGTAGTCCCGCTTCGCCGTCTCGATGGCGTTGTACAGCTGCTCCAGCACGACCGGCGGCGAGCCGGTGTCCGCCGAGCCGCCCACGACGAGAGCCGGCGTGCGCAGGCCGGGCAGCCACTTGAGCGCGTCGCCGTTGGTGTCGTCGATGGACCACTGGTTGATCCACGAACGCAGGCTGGTGTAGCGGTTCAGGCCGGCGGGAAGGTAACCGGCGATTTCCGGGCGCCCCCACAACGTGGTGCCAACGGCACGGTCGCTCGCGTCCAGATCGGGGTCCAGGAAACGCAGGTCCGCGCTCGTGCCGTGGACGACGAAGGCGAGGTCGTCCAGCCCGTGCGGCCAGTGCCCCGGCGCGGTGATGCTGTTCAGCTGCCGCTTCGCCCAGGCGGTGATGCGCCGGGTGCGGGCGAGCTGGGCGGCGCGGTACGCGGTCACGAACCCGGGCGAGAACGGCGGACCGTTCTCGGCGTTGAAGGCGTCCAGTTCCGGGTCGCGGACGAACGGCGCCGACTCGTCGATGATCGCCGGGTCGAGCCACTCCATCGACACGCGGGCCCGCGAGGGATGTGCCATCGACAGGATGATCGTGTCCGCCGGGGGCAGCTCGGCCTTGGTGAGGTCCGGACCGACGCCGCCGGGCGGTGTGGTGACCGTCGGGTTCTCGGCCTGCGCCTGGTAGAACGGGACGATCGAACCGCCGCCGGAGTTGCCGACCAGCGCCACCCGCTCGTACCCGCGCTGCCGCAGTGCCGTGATGGCCGCCCCGATGTCGAGCAGGCAGTTCTCCACGTTGAGGCTGGAGTCCGTGCCGACATAGCGGGTGCACATCCCCACGGCGGCGACACCGAGGCTCGCGAGCGTGGGCAGCGAGTAGTGGCCGAGGAAGTTCGCCGTCGGATGGACGATCAGCACGGCCGTGTCCGGGCGCTTGCCCGCGGGGCGCACCTCCGAAGCCCAGATCGCACCCGAGAGCCGCGCGACCCCGGAGAAGACGTCCACGCGTCCCGACGCCGGGATGGGGATCTCCAGGAGGTCGCGTTCCAGTCCGGCGGGCAGTGGCATCCGCGTGTCCTTTCCGCTCTGACCGCCCGGAAGCCGCGTCGCCGCCGGGCCTCGGCCGAGGTTAGACCGGCGTATCTGTCGGTTTCATGCCATCGGGCTCCGGGTGAACGACACCGAACCGACATCGGGCGTCGCGTAGGTTTCGTCCGAGACTCAGGCGCGCGCTAGCGGAACGGAGAAAGAATCAATGACCGGAGCTCTGGCAGGCGTTCGGGTTGTCGACATGACATCGACGGTGATGGGGCCTTCTTCGACGCAGCTGCTCGGCGACCACGGCGCGGACGTGATCAAGGTCGAGTCGCCGGCCGGCGACACGACGCGGCACGTGCCGCCGATGAACAGCTCGGACATGGGCTGCGCCTACCTGCAGCTCAACCGCAACAAGCGCAGCATCGTGCTCGACCTCAAGCAGCAGGAGCACATGCGCGCGATGCGCGAACTGCTCAAGACGGCGGACGTGTTCGTGTACAGCATCCGCCCCAACGCCATGGCGCGGCTGGGGTTGTCGCCCGAGGACCTTGCCGGGCTCAACCCGAAGCTGATCACGGTGAGCCTGGTCGGCTTCGGCGAGGGCGGGCCCTACACCGGCCGTCCCGTGTACGAGGACCTCATCCAGGGGCTGACGGCCGTGCCGTCGCTGCTGATGCGGACCGGGTCCCCCGAGCCGCACTACGTTCCGGTGGCCTTCAACGACCGTGCGGTCGGCCTGTTCGCGGCGTCGGCGATGCTGGCGGCGCTGTACCACAAGGCGCAGACCGGCGAGGCGCAGCACATCGAGGTGCCGATGTTCGAGTCGATGGCCCAGTTCGTGCTGGGCGATCACATGGGCGGCCGCGCGTTCGAACCCCCGAACGGGCCGGCGGGCTACCCGCGGACGCTGACCCCCGAACGGCGTCCCTACAAGACGAGTGACGGCTACATCTGCGCGATCATCTACACCGACACGCACTGGCGATCCTTCGGCAAGCTCGTCGGCCGCCCCAACCTGCTCGAAGAAGACGAGCGGTTCACCGATCTCCGGGCCAGGACGGTCCATGCCGACGCGACCTACGCCTTCGTGCGCTCCATCATGCCGACGCGGACCACCGCCGAATGGCTCCAGCTGCTCAACGACGCCGACGTGCCGGCGACGCCGCTGCACACGCTCGAGTCGATCTTCGACGACCCGCACCTCAACGCGACGGGGTTCTTCGAGCGCACCGAGCACCCGACCGAGGGCACCCTGCTCACCGTGCGCGGGCCCGCCAACTGGTCCAGGACGCCGCCGGAGCTGCGCCGCCCGGCACCGCACCGCGGCGAGCACACGACCGAGGTGCTGCAGGAGATCGGCTATTCCGAGGCCGACGCGCAGAAGGTCGCCACCGCGGGCCGGTCGTGGACCGCCTAGGGCGGGCCCGCACTCCGGTCCTGATCGTCGGCGGCGGGCCGGTCGGCCTCGCGCTGGCACTCGACCTCGCCCAGTACGGCGTGCGGAGCACGCTCGTGGAGCGCCGTCCTGGCGCCGAGAGCGAACTGCTCGCGAAGGCCGGCACGCTGAACGCGCGGTCGCTCGAGTTCTGCCGGCGGTGGGACGTCGCCGGTGCCGTGGCCAACTGGGGCGCGGACGCCGACTTCCCGAGGGACACCTGCTACGTGACGTCGCTGGCCAACGGCTACCTGCTGGGCCGCGACAAGGTGGCCAGCGCGCGGGAACGCAAGGCCGCGCGCAGCCCGGAGATGCTGCGGAAGTGCCCGCAGCACATCTTCGACCCGCTGCTCGCCGGGCGCGTGGCGGCCACCGGTCGCACCGACCTGCGCTACGGCGTGGAGGCGCGGCACGTCGTGCAGGACCGCGACGGTGTCACGGTCGAGCTGGTGCACGACGGCGGCACCGAGCAGATCCGGGCCGGCTACGTCGTCGCCTGTGACGGCGCCGCGAGCGGCATCCGCGGTGAACTGGGCATCCCGTTCGACGGCCGGACCCTCGACTTCTCCGTCAGTGCGATGATCCGCGTCCGGGATCTGGCGGCCTACCACGACGTGGGCAACGCGACGCGGTACCTTTTCGTTGGCACGAACGGCAACTGGGCCAACCTGACCTCCGTCGACTACGGCGACCTGTGGCGGTTCACCGTGTTCGGCTCCGAGGAGCGGATCGCGCCCGACCGGATCGACCTCCGGCCCACGATCGACGAGGCGTTCGGCAGGCCGGACATCCCCTACGAACTGCTGCGCGCGCTTCCGTGGCGGCGCAGCCAGTGTTGCGCACGCACCTACCGCCGGGGTCGCGTCCTGCTGGCCGGCGACGCCGCGCACACCATGTCGAACACCGGTGGGCACGGCCTCAACACCGGGCTGGGCGATGTGTTCGGGCTGGGCTGGATGCTCGCGGCCCAGGTGCGGGGCTGGGGCGGGCCCGGTCTGCTGGACGCCTACGACGCGGAACGGCGGCCGGTCGGGATTCGCAACGCCGAGGCGTCCACCCGCAACTACCGGGGATGGATCAGCGCCGACATCGACTTCTCCGGCGTGCTCGACGGCGGCCCCGGCGGCGACGCGACGCGTTCGTCGATCGCGCGGCGCCTGTCGGAGGCCCTGTACCCGGAGTGGCATTCCGAGGGCGTCGCGCTCGGCTACCGCTACGAAAACTCCCCCGTCATCGTCGCCGACGGCACACCCGAGCCGGCCGACGACGTGGTCGAGTACGTGCCCACCGCGCGCCCGGGACACCGTGCGCCGCACGCCTGGCTCCCGGACGGCCGCTCGACGATCGACCTCTTCGGCCCGTGGTTCACCTTGCTGCGCCTGGGAAAGCACGCTCCCGGCACCGGCCCGTTCACCGAGGCGGCGGCCCTCAGTGGCCTGCCGCTGAGGGTGGAGTCGGTCGATGACCCCGGCGCCGCCGCACTGTACGAACGCTCCCTGGTCCTCGTCCGGCCGGATGGTCACGTGGCGTGGCGCGACGACAGCCTGCCCGCGGACGTGCCCGCCCTGCTCGACCAGGTCCGCGGCTGCCGGTGACGGCAGCCGCGGTCACTGGAGCGGCGAGAACGGCAGCGGGCGCAGGATGCTGCTGTGCGTCTTGGCGACCAGCAGCCCGTGCTCGCGAGTCGTGCGCGCGCTGACCTCACGCCATTCGGGGTCGGCGTGGAAGCTGTCCCACGCCGACTGGCGCTGGGCGAGGTCGTCCCAGCCCAGCAGGTAGGTCAGGTCCGGCCCGTCGCCGATGATCGTCTCGAAGTAGCCGACCTGCCGGAACCCGTGGCGGTCGAAGATCCGCGACGTGTGCTCCGCGAACCGGTCGTACAGCGCGGCCTTGTTGTGCCCGAACGCCTCGTAGCGCCGCATCTCGTACAACATCGCCGGCTCAGTCGAAGATCGAGGGCTCGGTGGCGGCGATCAGCCGGTGCAGCGCCGCCGACGGGTCGTCGCCGGAGGCCAGCGCTTCCTCTTTGGTGCGCAGCCAGGCATCGACCGCGGCCCTGGCCTGCTTGGGCCGGTCGTTCCAGTCGGCCACCAGCGGGGTGGTGATCTCCAGGCGGATCCCGTTCGGGTCGTAGAAGTAGATGCTGTAGATGATCGTGTGGTCCACCGGGCCGAGCACGTCGACCCCGTGGTCCTTGAGCCGGCGGTGCCACTCGTCGACCTCGTCGCGGGTCGGCACCTCCAGCGCGATGTGGTTGAAGACGTCGTACGCGGGATGCGTGACAGGCGCCGGCTGCGGCAGGTCGGGCGCCTCGAAGAAGGCGATGGTCGACCCGTCCTGCATCCGGAAGAAGATGTGCAGGTAAGGCATCCGCTCACCGGTGGAGGGCACCTGCTCGTGCATCACCGCCGCGACGAGCTGCATCCGCATCGTCGTCGTGTAGAACTCCGTCGTCGCCGCCGCGTCGTGCGTGACGAGCGCGAGATGGCTGAGTCGGGCCGGCGCGTGCTCATCGCCTGGCCGCACCTTCCCCGGCGCGAGCGCGAGTACCGGGTCACTCATAACCGTTCCATCCCTTCAGCGAGCCTCGTTCGCCTGTTGCGACCGCCGCACCCGGTCCTTGATCGTGCGGAGCAGCTCCCCCGTCGGGTCGGCGCCGGACTCCCGCGCCCGCCGCTTGGCCGCGGCCCACTCGCCGAGCGAAACGCTCGCGGCCTCACCCTGGTCGTTCCAGTCGGGGGTGAGGGGTGTGGTGATCTCCAGCCGCAGATCGTTGACCGGATCGTGGAAGTAGATGCTGTAGATGATGTGGTGGTCCACCGGGCCGAGCACATCGATCCCCATGCTCCTGAGCTTCTCCGCCCAGGCGTCGACCTTCTCGGTCGAGTCGACCTGCAGCGCGAGGTGGTCGAAGACCTCGTACGCCGGGTGGGTCGCCGGGGGGCGCGCCGGCAGGCCGGGCGCCTCGAAGAAGGCGATCGTGGAACCGTCGCCGAGCCGGAAGAAGATGTGGAAGTACGGGAACGGCTCGCCGGTCGAAGGCACCGTGTCGTCCATCACCGCGAGCACGAACTCCATGCCCATGACCCGCGTGTAGAAATCGACCGTCGCCTCCGCGTCCGGTGTCACATAGGCCAGGTGACTGAGCATCTGCGGTGGCGCGGCGGCCAGTGCGCCGGTCGCGGAAGCTTCGCTCGACATCGCCGTGTCCATGGGTTCACCTTTCCGGCTGGAGACCGCTCACCGCCAGCGTAGGGAGCCGAACCTGTCGTCGTGATGTCGATCCGGGACCGTTTTCCTATGGCCTGAGCCAAGGTTGCTCGTACTGGGCACTGCGCGCGGCCTTGAGACCCGCCACCCCGTCCGCGTCGCGGATCTCCCGGAACGTGCGGCCGTCCGGGGCCGTCGCGCGGTTGCTCATCTCCAGTGTCACCACGTCATGGGCGTGCCCGGCGAGCCGTCCGGCGGCCGTGCCCGCGGCGTCGGCGACCGCGTCGATGGCGCGCTTGTTGAGCATCACGGCGTCCCGCGGCATCCGGGCCAGCCTGGCCGCGAGATCCGCCGACCGCGCGGCCAGATCCTCGTCGGCGACGGTGACGGTGGCCAGACCGATCTCGCACGCTCGGCGGCCGTCGATCAGTTCTCCGGTGAGCATGAGGAACTTCGCCCACTGGCGGCCGACGAGTTCCACCAGATGGCTGGCGCCCGGCATGCCGATCCGCCCTTCGGGCATGCCAAGGCGCGCCGATCCGGCGGCGAGCACGAGGTCACAGCTCGCCGCGAGGATCAGCCCCGCGCCGAGGCAGTAGCCGTGCACGGCCGCGATCAGCGGCAGCGGCGAGTTGCGGACCCGGCGGTAGAACTCGTCGGCGCCCTCCCGGAACCGGAAGTGCTCGACCGCCGTCTCCCGCCGCGCGTTGCCGGCCAGGTCACCGCCGGCCGAGAAACAGCTGCCGGCGCCGGAGACGACGACCGCGCCCACCGACGGGTCCGCCTCGGCGTCGCCGAGCGCGGCGGAGATCTGGTCGCGGGTGCCGCCGGGGTTGGCGGAGATCGGGTTCCGCGAGTCGGGCCGGTTCAACCGGATCTCCGCGACGCCGTTTCCCTTGCTGTACGCGATATCGGTGAACATCCCGGGTGCCTGTCCTCCCTGCGGGACTGCCGTGACGGTGCCCATCACGGGGTGCTGGGCAGCGCGCCGAGGACCGCGCCCGCGGCCTCCAGCACCATGCACTGCGGCGTGGTGAACGGGCTGTCCGACCGCCGCCCGAAACCGAGCTGCCCCCATGCGCCATGGTGATCGACCAGCGGGATCGACAGCTGGGCGGGAAGCTGCGCCGCGCGCATCAGGCGCACGGTCGGCCGGTATCGGCGCCCCAGCTTGCTGATGTCGACGAAGTGGTGGATCTCCCGCGTCTTGAAGGTGTCGGTGGCCAGGAACTGGTCGCCGAGCGGCAGACCGCCGGCGACCGCCAGCTGCCAGGTGGGCGGCATGCCTGCCTGCGCGACCAGGTCCAGGATGTCCAGCCCCGGCCGGCGCGCGAAGACGGCCGCCCCGTCGCACATCCCCTCGGCGACCACGGTCTCCACCAGCACGGCACACGCCTGCGCCCGGCTGCGGCACTCGATCAGCGACCTCGTCAGGCTCCGCAGCCTGCCTTCCAGCAGGAGGTTCACGCTCTCCTGGATCGGGGCCGGCTTGGGCGTGTCGCGGTCGTCGGCGAACTCGGCCACGGGCTTGTCGAAGACATACCCGACGCCCCGCACCGACCGGATGAACCGCGGCCGCCCGGAGGCGTCCGCGAGCTTGCTCCGCAGGCGGTTGATCTGCAGCCGCAACGCGTTCCGCTCGTCGGTGTACTTCCAGCTCCACACCGCCTTGATGATCTCGTGGTGCTTCACCGCGATCTGGGACTGCGCCATCAGCAGCCGCAGGATGTCGAACTCCGTCGGTGTGAGGCTGACGTCCTGACCGTCCAAAGTCGTGCGACGGCCCCACAGGTCGATACGGAGTCCCTGCGCCTCGAGGTACCGCAGCGACGGCTCGTTCGGCACGGCGCGGCGCACCAGCGCCTGCACCGCCGAGCGGAACAGCTCGGGGCCGCACGCCAAGTCCACGACCATGTCCGCGCCCAGCCGCAACAGTGGCGCCTGTACCTCGCCGAGGTCCGGCGAGAGCGCGAGCACCGGCGAGCCGGTGAGGGGCCGGACGGTGGTGAGCGCGTCCCGGCTCCAGCGGAGGGTCTCGCCGGCGAGCACGATCAACCCGAAGTTGCGCACCGAGGCGAGCCACCGGGCACGTTCGATGTCGTGCGCCACCACGCATTGCCACCCGGCGTCGGTGATCCGGCGCGCGTGGTCGACCGGGCCCGTGGACATCTGGCGGAACAGCAGTGCGGTGCCGCGGCGGCCCGTCTCCCGCTCGGGGTCGAACCGGTCCGGCGCCTCCGCGATGCCTGCCGGCTGCGCGGAGCTCACTGCCGTTCACCTGGTTCCCGTGCGCCGGCAGTGCCGGGCGCGAGGAGTCGCTTCATCGGTCCTCCCTGATCTTCGCGCGAGCATAAACATAGAACAGTGGAATCATCGGTCGCAATGACCGAGGGGTTCTCCGCACCGGTCAGGAGATGCCGCTGAGCAGGGCGGACGTGTCATAGGACTCGACGAGCTGGTAGGTGCCGTTGGCATAGCGCGTCAGGAACGAGGCGCCGGTACAGATCGACGGTGAACTGGCGAACGCCGAGCCGTCACAGGTGAACGTCTTGCCGCCGCCCATGAACAGCGGAGTGTTCCTGGTGTCGCGCAGGGTCGCGGTGATCGACCGCGCGTCGAGACTCGCCGGGTCGGCCACGGTCGACATCACCCGGTACAGGTTCATGATCGTGGCGAAGCTCGACGGCGCGAAGGACCCGATGTTGGCCGTCGGCTGGTAC
>DASZUO010000086.1:0-6365 GCA_035547575.1 Amycolatopsis sp.
CCGGGTTCGTCGCAGGCGGGTTCGTCGCAGGCGGCCTCGGTGCAGCTCGGCACCGCACCCGAGGCCGCCTGCCGCAGCAGTTCGTAGAGCGTCTCGCGCTGCTGCTCGTCCAGCACGCCGAGCACCTCGTTCTCGACAGCGGCGAGCGCGCACTCGGCGTTGGCCAGGCGCTCGCTGCCCGCGCCGGTGAGCTCGACGACGTGCCGCCGGCGGTCCTCCGGCGAACGGCGGCGCTCGACAAGCCGCTCTTTCTCCAGGTCGTTGAGCAGCCCGACCACGTTCGTCCCATCCATCTCGAGCCTCGTGGCCAGCGCCTGCTGCGAGCAGCCGCCACCGTCCCGCAGCACCGTCAGCGCGATCATGTGGCGCGGCCGCAGGCCGAGCGGCGCCAGCACACCTTCCGCGCGCATCCGGATGCGGCGCGCGAGATGGTCCAGCAGCGCCCCCGCACGGTGGGGCGTCGCGTCGACGAGGGGCAGGTCGGCCACCGGTCCAGTCTACCCGCGCACACCGTCTATCGGCGTGCTATAAATGGTTTGCGTAGCACTAACCATTACCGAAGGGTCAAATTTCCATGGCTCACCTGTTGCACATCGACTCGAGCATCCAGGGCGAGAGGTCGCTGAGCCGCAAGCTCACCGCCCGCGCGGCGCGGGCCTGGCGCGACGCGCACCCCGGCGGCACGGTCACCTACCGCGACCTCGGCAGCGACCCCATCCCGCACCTCGACACCGCGTCGGGACTCGCCCGGATGGCGCCGCCCGACCAGCACAGCCCGGCCCAGGCGCAGTCGTGGGCGCTGACGCAGGAACTCATCAACGAGATCAAGGCGGCCGACACGATCCTGCTCGGCCTGCCGCTCTACAACTACGGTCCGCCGAGCAGCGTGAAGTCGTGGGTCGACCACCTCGTGGCACCCGGGCTGTCGGTCGACGCCGAGACGCAGGAGCCCCTGCTGGGCGGGCGGGAGTTCCTCGTACTCGCCACGCGCGGCGGCGGCTACGGCGAAGGCACGCCCCGCGCAGGATGGGACCACGCGGAAGCGTGGCTGCCGCACGGTGTGTCGATGACGGGTCTGGAGCCGCGGTTCGTCACGGCCGAACTCACCCTCGCCGAGGTGAATCCCGCGATGTCCGAACTGATCCCGCTGGCACAGCAGAGCCTCGCCGACGCCGAGCGCATCATCGACGGCCTCTGGACATCGGTGTCGGCGCGCTGACTCAGCGCGTCGGTGCGGTGGAGGCCCGCGCGGTCAACTGCTGGCACACCGGGGCACGCCCGGCCGCCTGGGCGAGCTCGGGAACTCTGTCGAACCCCGACAGCACGTTCAGCTTCGACACCTCGCTGAGCGGACCGCTCGCCTCGCCCAGCGTGTTCCTGTCGATCGACGGGTCATCGCGCGCCGTGTCGAGGCGCTGCTTCGCCGCGGCCGCGCGGTCGCGGATGCCCGCGAACTGGGCGAGCGTGCCTGCCCGCACCGAGTCCCCGCCCGCCACCGGCGACGGCGGCAGCGCCCGCAGGCCGCGGCTGGCGTTGTCGAGGCCGCCGATCATCGAACCGAGCAGGTCGCTGGAGGTCTGGACCGCGCGGCGCGGCGTGCTCGGGTCCACAGTGGGCATCGTCGCGAGACCGTCCACAAGGGAGCCCACCGCACCGCAGTAGCCGTCGGCCCACGCGTCGACCGTGTCCTGATACTGGACGTCCTGTTTGGTCAGGCCGGGCCCACCGGGCTGCACGGCGCTCGGGTCGGCCGGTTGCCGCCCACATCCGGCCAGCGCCACGCAGAGTCCCGCGAGCACCACCAGGAAACCGGTCCTCCCGGGCCGCACGTGAACACCTCCCGCAATGTGAGCTTGTCTCGACGGTACCGACCGGAATGCAGCTTGCAAACCGGCGGTCCGGCTACCGCAATGAAGAGGCCCGCCGCGCGCATCGCGTGGCGGGCCTCCTCGGTCGATCGTCAGGCCGTCTTGGCAGGCTCCTGCGTCCCCGCAGGAGTGTCCGCAAGGGCCGTGCTGCGCCGCTTGGACACCACGACCGCGACCACGATGATCGCGACCGAGACCAGCGCAATCGCGAGCCGCACGCCCAGCGAGGCGTCCGCTCCCACGGAGAACTGGACGATCGCCGGCGCGATCAGCACCGACACCAGGTTCATCACCTTGATGAGCGGGTTGATCGCCGGGCCGGCGGTGTCCTTGAACGGGTCACCGACCGTGTCGCCGATCACAGTCGCGGAGTGGGCCTCGGAGCCCTTGCCACCGTGGTTGCCGTCCTCGACGAGCTTCTTCGCGTTGTCCCACGCGCCACCCGAGTTGGCGAGGAAGATCGCCATCAGGGTGCCGGTCGCGATCGCACCGGCCAGGTAGCCGGCCAGCGCACCGGTGCCGAGGCCGAAGCCGACGGCGATCGGGGCGAACACCGCGAGCAGACCCGGCGTGGCCAGCTCCCGCAGCGAGTCGCGGGTCACGATGTCCACGACCTTGCCGTACTCCGGCCGCGTGGTGCCCTCCATGATTCCCGCGATCTCGCGGAACTGGCGGCGCACCTCGTACACCACCGCGCCGGCCGCACGGGAGACCGCGTTGACGGCCAGGCCCGAGAACATGAACACAACGGCCGCGCCGATCATGACGCCGACCAGGGTGTTCGGGCTGACGATCGTGTCGACGAACGACTTCAGCCCGTCGGCGGTCGAGTTGACGCTCGCGAGCGCCTTCCCGATCGCGTCCTGGTAGGAGCCGAACAGCGCCGTCGCGGCGAGCACGGCGGTCGCGATCGCGATGCCCTTGGTGATCGCCTTGGTGGTGTTGCCGACCGCGTCCAGCTCGGTCAGGATCTGCGCGGCGTTCTCGTCCACATCGCCGGACATCTCGGCGATGCCCTGCGCGTTGTCCGACACCGGGCCGAACGTGTCCATCGCGACGATGACGCCGACGGTGGTCAGCAGGCCGGTGCCGGCGAGCGCGACCGCGAACAGCGCGACCGTGCCACCCAGCAGGTAGGCGCCGAACACCGCGGCGCCGATGACGATCGCGGTGTAGACGGCGGACTCGAAGCCGACCGAGATACCGGACAGGATCACCGTCGCGGCGCCGGTCTCCGAGGTCTTGCCGACGTTCTTCACCGGCCCGTGCTCGGTGCCGGTGTAGTAGCCGGTCAGCTTGAGGATGACCCCGGCGAGCACGATGCCGATGATCACCGCGATGAACGCGATGAGCGCCGGGTTGCCCGACGTGGACGCGAACTCGGGGCCGAAGTCGGCGAACGAGCTCGGCAGGTACACGAACGCGGCGACCGCGCACAGCACCGCCGAGATGACCGCGGAGATGTAGAACGAGCGGTTGATGGTGGTCAGACCGCCCTCGTTCGGGCGCGCCTTGGTGATGTAGACACCGATGACGGCCGTGATCACCCCGATGGCGGGCACGATCAGCGGGAACAGCAGGCCGTGCACGCCGAAGAAGGTGCTGCCGAGAATCAGCGCGGCGACCAGCATGACCGCGTAGGACTCGAACAGGTCCGCCGCCATGCCGGCGCAGTCACCGACGTTGTCGCCGACGTTGTCGGCGATCGTCGCCGCGTTGCGCGGGTCGTCCTCGGGGATGTTCTGCTCGACCTTGCCGACCAGGTCGGCGCCCACGTCGGCGGCCTTGGTGAAGATGCCGCCGCCGACACGCATGAACATCGCGATCAGGGCGGCGCCGAAGCCGAAGCCTTCGAGCACCTTGGGCGCGTGACCCGCGTAGGCCAGCACCACGATCGCGGCGCCGAACAGGCCGAGCCCGACTGTGAACATGCCGACGACGCCACCGGTGCGGAACGCGACGCGCATGGCGATCTCCCGGCCGCCCTGCTCGCGAGAGGCGGCCGCCACCCGCAGGTTGGCTCTCGTCGCCAGCCACATACCCGAGTAGCCGATGGTGAACGAGAAGACCGCGCCGACGAGGAAGAAGATCGAGCGGCCGATCCGCTCGCTCCAGTCATCCGCCGGTAACGCGAACAGCAGCAAGAACACGATCACGCCGAAGATCGACAGGGTGTTGCGCTGCCGGTTGAGATAAGCGACCGCGCCTTCCTGCACCGCTTTCGCGATGTCCTGCATCTTGGCGGTGCCCTGGCCGCTGGCCAGTACCTCCTTGAGCAGGACGCCACCGATGGCCAGTGCAGCAAGGGCGACCACGGCGACCACGACCACAATGCCGTAGTCACCCCCGGAGAGCTCGAGGCCCTCCGCGAGGAATTGCCGGGACATCCGTCCTCCTGGAAACGTCGCCTGGTACCAGCGACGGCGGCGCTGCGGACAGCCTTGCCGACGCTGGCATGGGATCTACACCACTGAGTGGTGCCGGTTTGCCGGAGTGTATTGGTCCTGGATTCGCCACGGTCAGGGCGTCCCCTAACGATCACGCTCAGTACATGTGAGTCTGCTCACCGTTCATGATCCACTAGCGGTTTTTCATTCCTGTCGTACACCTGTGCGATCCTGGGCGCGTGGCGGGAAGCGAGCGTGCGGGCAGGCTGCTGCGGCGGGTCACGGCGGGCATCCCGGAGCGGGCGAACCCGGTCACGCACGTGGCCGAGCAGCCGGCCAGGGCCGCGGCCTTCGCGGACTGGCCCGCGTGGGCGGATGTCGATGTTGTGGCGGCGCTGCGCTCGCAGGGCGTCGAGCGGCCGTGGGCGCACCAGGCGGAGGCGGCGACGCACGCGTTCGAGGGCCGGCACGTCGTGGTGTCCACCGGCACCGCGTCCGGGAAGTCGCTGGTCTACCAGCTGCCGGTGCTCTCCACGCTGACCGCGGATTCGAAGGCGTGCGCCTTGTACCTGTCCCCGACGAAGGCCCTCGGCGCCGACCAGCTGCGCACGGTGTCCTCTTTGGACATCGAGGCGGTCCGGGCGGCGTCCTACGACGGGGACACCCCGATGGCGGAACGGGATTGGGTACGGGCCCATGCCCGCTGGGTATTCACCAATCCGGACATGCTGCACCGGGGGATCCTCGCTTCGCATGCGCGGTGGGCGCGGCTGTTCCGCAAGCTGTCGTACGTCGTGGTCGACGAGTGTCACTCCTATCGCGGGGTTTTCGGTTCGCACGTGGCGCTTTTGCTGCGACGCCTGCAGCGGGTCGCGCGGCACTACGGTTCGTCGCCGGTGTTCGTACTGGCCTCGGCGACGACGGCGGCGCCCGCGGAGTTCGCGTCGCGGCTGATCGGCTCGGAGTGCGTGGCGGTGACGGAGGACGCGTCGCCGCGGGGCGCGCGGACGGTCGCGTTGTGGGAGCCGCCACTGCTCGACGAGCTGTCCGGCGAGAACGGTGCGCCGGTGCGCCGCTCGGCGGGTGCCGAGACGGGCCGCATCCTGGCCGAACTGGTGGTGGAGGGGGCGCGGACGCTGGCGTTCGTGCGGTCGCGGCGCGGCGCGGAGCTGACGGCGCTGGGTGCCCGGCGGATCCTGGCCGAGGTCGACGTGAAGCTGGGCGAGCAGGTGGCGGCGTACCGGGCGGGCTTCCTGCCCGAGGAGCGGCGGCAGCTGGAACGCGCCTTGTTGTCGGGCGAACTGCTGGGCGTGGCGACGACGAACGCACTGGAGCTGGGAGTCGACATCGCGGGCCTCGACGCGGTGGTGCTGGCCGGTTATCCGGGCACGCTGGCGTCGTTCTGGCAGCAGGCGGGCCGGGCGGGGCGCGCGGGTGACGACGCGCTGGTCGTCTTCGTCGCGCGCGACGATCCCCTGGACACGTATCTCGTGCACCACCCCGCGGCGATTCTCGACCGGCCGGTGGAGACGGCCGTGCTGGACCCGGCGAACCCGTACGTGCTGGCGCCGCAACTGGCGTGCGCAGCGGCGGAGCTGCCGTTGACGATGCGGGAACTGGAGGTGTTCGGGGGCGCCGCCGCGCGGGAGGTGCTGGACTCGCTCGTGGCGGAGAAGATGTTGCGGCGGCGGCCGAGCGGCTGGTACTGGACTTCACGGGACCGCCCGCAGTACGAGGTCGATATCCGCGGCTCGGGCGGCGAGCAGGTGGCGGTCGTCGAGGCGGACACGTCGCGCCTGCTGGGCACGGTCGACCCGGGCTCGGCGTGCGCGACCGTGCATCCAGGGGCGGTGTATCTGCACCAGGGGTCGTCGTATGTGGTGGACGAGCTGGACCTGGAGTCGGGCATCGCGCTGGTGCACGCGGAAGACCCGGACTGGACGACCTCGGCCCGCGAGATCGCCGACATCGCGGTCCTGGCAACACAGGAGCGGGTCACCTACGGCGGCGTGACGGTATGCCTGGGCGATGTCGCGGTGACGTCGCAGGTCGTGGGCTACCTCCGCCGCCGCCCGTCCGGCGAGATCCTGGACCAGGTGGCACTCGACCT